>NZ_JAYQWM010000051.1:0-30073 GCF_036662595.1 Escherichia sp. Lx600-2
GACAACGACCGCGAAGACTGGAAGCGTATCTCGGCATCAATGCGCAAACAGCCTGATGCCCTTCGCTACGACCGCCAGACTATTTTTGGCCTTGTCCGTGAACGTCCGATCGACATTCACAAAGACCCTGTGGCACTGAACAAATACATTACTGAATACCTGACTACAAAGGGCGTGTTTGAAGATGAAGGAAGAAATCAGAGCGCAACTGATACTCTCTCGTCGCCAGTACCAGAAACTGATGCAGTGGAAACGGCAATTCCGGACAACGAAAAAACCGAATGCAAAGTGGAAGTCGAACCATCTGTAGAGCGTGAAGGGCCGTTCTACTTCCTCTTCACCGACAAGGATGGCGAAAAATACGGTCGCGCAAACAAACTTTCTGGTCTGGATAAGGCACTGGCTGCAGGGGCTACTGAAATCACGAAAGAAGAATATTTCGGCCGCAAAAACGGTACATACTCAGGTTCACAACAAAATACTTGTGCATCTGACACGACCGCACAACCTGGGCCGGTAAAAGTTACCGCTGACGAAGTAAACAAAATTATGCAGGCAGCCAATATCAGCCAGCCTGACGCCGATGAACTGCTTGCAGTATCACGTGGTGAATTTGTTGCAGGGATTAGCGATCCGAATGATCCGAAATGGGTGAAGGGGATTGAAACCCGCGATTCTGTGAACCAGAACCAGCAAGAAATGGAACAGAACGACCAAAATGAAGAACAAAACAGCCCAAATGCGCGACAAAACGAGCCAGAAACGAAACTGCTTGAACCAGTAGCGCAACATGAAGTGGGAAAATTTTGCACCGCCTGTAGTCAGACCAGCGGCGGTAACTGTCCTGACTGTGGCGCAGTGATGGGCGACACAACATACCAGGAAACATTCGATGAAGAGAATCAGGTTGAAGTTCAGAAAGATGATCCGGAGGAAATGGAAGGCGCTGAACATCCACACAAGGAGAACACTGGCGGCAATCAGCATCACGATAGCGATAATGAAACTGGCGAGACAGCAAATCCCTTAATTAAGGTTAACTGTCATCATAAAGTCACATCCACCAGCAGGTTGTGGCACCATCTGATGATTGACCTTGAAACAATGGGAAAAAATCCTGATGCGCCAGTCAACGCTATAGCCGGTAAGTTTTTTGATCCGGTAACCGGAGAGATGGGACCAGAATTCAGCAAAACTATCGATCTGGAAACCGCAGGCGGAGTCATCGATCGGGACACCATTAAGTGGTGGCTGAAACAGTCACGCGAAGCACAATCCGCCATTCTTACCAATGAAATCCCGTTGGATGACGCGCTGTTGCAGTTCAGGGAGTTTATCGCCGAAAACTCCGGTGAATTTTTTGTTCAGGTGTGGGGAAATGGAGCCAACTTCGACAACGTAATTTTACGCCGTTCATATGAACGACAGGGGATCCCCTGTCCGTGGCGCTACAACAACGATCGTGATGTACGAACGATGGTTGCTCTGGGACTGGTGATAGATTTCGATGCCAGAACGACTATTCCATTCGAAGGTGAATGCCATAACGCCCTGCACGATGCGCGTTACCAGGCAAAATACGTTTCAGTTATCTGGCAAAAACTGATCCCGAGTCAGGCTGATTTTTAATGTTCAACCCTGATCGCCGTCCACCAGCTATAGTGGCGGCGGTTGCAAGGCAATTCTATGCAACAAATTATCTATCAGATAACACCCAGTGAATGGTGCGCTGAAAGCATCTTAATTGCTGCAACAGGATTAAAATCAGGCACTATCGAGCGAGCACGTAGAACATCATGGATGTTAGGAAGGGAATATATCCACTTCTCTGTGGATGGAGAGCCAAAACCAAACAGTGAATGCCTGTACAACATAGATGCAATTATGCGGTGGATAAAAAACCAGAAACAACCAGGTGCCAAAAATGCAAGTTCCGGTTAACCTGTTAATGCTCCTGGACGTCTGGGAGGTTTAATGAGTAACACATCATACCCAACAGGCGTTGAAAACCATGGCGGCTCACTCCGCATATGGTTTCACTATAACGGCAAACGTGTCAGAGAAAACCTCGGTATTCCTGACACAGCCAAAAACCGGAAGATTGCAGGCGAACTCAGGACTTCAGTTTGTTTTGCAATCAGAATGGGGAATTTCGACTACGCTGCGCAGTTCCCTGAGTCTCCAAATCTGAAACACTTCGGTCTGGGGAAAAGGGAGATAACCATTAAGGCACTTGCCGAAAAATGGCTGGATCTGAAGAAAATCGAGATAGGTGGTAACGCTCTCAATCGGTATCAATCTGTGGTGAGAAACATGCTCCCTCGTATAGGGGAAAATCGACTGGCTTCATCTGTAACAAAAGAAGATTTACTCTTTATCAGGAAAGATTTATTGACCGGGTATCACAATCTCTCGAACGGCAAGACAACTCCTGTCAAAGGGCGATCTGTAGTTACAGTTAATTACTACATGACGACAATTGCAGGTATGTTTCAATTTGCAGCTGACAACGGATACACAGAATCAAACCCGTTTAACGGTCTGACACCATTAAAAAGATCAAGAACAGAACCAGATCCGCTCACACATGACGAATTCATTCGTTTTATTGATGCTTGCCACCATCAACAAACAAAAAACCTGTGGTCTTTAGCAGTATACACAGGCATTCGTCATGGTGAACTGATATCTCTTGCCTGGGAGGATATTGATTTAAAAGCCAAAACAATGACTATCCGTCGTAATTATACAAAACTCGGTGAGTTCACTCTACCAAAAACCGAAGCGGGAACAGATCGTGTTATTCATCTTGTTCAACCAGCCGTTGATACCCTGAAAAGTCAGGCTGAAATGACAAGATTTGGTACTCAATATCAAATTGACGTCAAACTTCGGGAGTTCGGACGCACCGTAAGACATGAATGCACATTTGTTTTTAATCCGCAACTGGTAAAAAAATGCCAGCAGGCAGGCCACCACTACAAAGCAGACTCCATCAGAGACTCATGGGCATCGGCATTGAGACGGGCGGGACTACGGCACAGGAAAGCCTATCAGTCCAGGCATACTTATGCCTGCTGGGCATTATCGGCGGGAGCTAATCCAAGCTTTATCGCAAACCAGATGGGACATGCAAACGCCCAAATGGTTTTCAATGTTTACGGAGCATGGATGAAAGATAACAATATCGGGCAGATAGAACTGCTCAATAAGGAGTTAACTGAAAGTGTCCCATACATGCCCCACAGAGCGAGACGATGAAATAATCTCTTTCAGTATCATTGAGTTAGACTATTACTCCCGTCATGTTAACTGCGTGGAGGGCAACACCACGCTTTACGCCCTGCCGAAACCCGAGGTTGTCCTGCGCTGGCGTGAGCAGACCACAGATTACTTCCGCTTCTGTTTTAAGTTTCCGGCGACCATTTCGCATCAGGCAGCATTACGGCATTGCGATGATTTAGTGACTGAATTTTTGACCCGCATGTCACCGTTGGCTCCGCGCATTGGGCAATACTGGCTGCAACTGCCTGCCACCTTCGGCCCACGGGAGTTGCCTGCGCTTTGGCATTTTCTCGACTCTCTTCCTGGCGAATTTAATTATGGCGTGGAAGTCCGCCATCCACAGTTTTTCGCCAAAGGGGAAGAGGAACAAACGCTTAATCGCGGTTTACATCAGCGCGGCGTTAATCGGGTGATTTTAGACAGCCGCCCGGTTCATGCAGCACGTCCACACAGTGAAGCTATTCGCGACGCTCAACGAAAAAAACCTAAAGTTCCGGTACATGCTGTACTGACGGCGACAAATCCGCTGATCCGTTTTATCGGGAGTGATGATATGACGCAAAACCGGGAATTATTTCAGGTCTGGTTACAAAAATTAGCGCAGTGGCATCAGACCACTACGCCTTATCTTTTTTTACATACGCCAGATATTGCCCAGGCCCCGGAACTGGTACATACCCTGTGGGAAGACTTACGTAAAACGCTTCCAGAGATCGGAGCAGTTCCGGCTATTCCACAGCAATCTTCTCTTTTCTGAATTTGCCACCTATCATAGACAGGTGCCATCGGCCATTTTAAAGGGAGTTTGTATGGTAAGCGCGCTGTATGCCGTTTTAAGTGCGTTGTTATTAATGAAGTTCTCTTTTGATGTCGTTCGCCTGCGAATGCAGTACCGCGTTGCCTATGGCGACGGCGGTTTTAGCGAACTGCAAAGCGCTATTCGCATTCATGGTAACGCGGTGGAATATATTCCCATCGCGATTGTGCTGATGCTGTTTATGGAAATGAATGGCGCAGAAACCTGGATGGTGCATATTTGCGGCATCGTTTTGCTTGCTGGTCGTCTGATGCATTATTACGGTTTTCATCACCGTCTGTTTCGCTGGCGACGTTCCGGCATGAGCGCCACCTGGTGTGCGCTGTTGCTGATGGTGCTGGCGAATCTTTGGTATATGCCCTGGGAGTTGGTTTTCTCCCTGCGTTAGCGCACAATACGCCACTTTCTTTTTCCCGGATTTTTACGTTATGTCTCACCGCGACACGCTATTTTCTGCCCCTATCGCCAGACTGGGCGACTGGACCTTTGATGAACGGGTAGCTGAAGTCTTCCCGGATATGATCCAGCGTTCCGTTCCCGGCTATTCCAATATTATTTCCATGATTGGTATGTTAGCCGAGCGCTTCGTTCAACCTGGTACGCAGGTTTACGATCTGGGTTGTTCTCTGGGCGCGGCGACGCTCTCGGTGCGTCGCAACATTCATCATGATAATTGCAAAATTATTGCCATCGACAACTCCCCGGCGATGATTGAACGCTGCCGTCGTCATATTGACGCCTATAAAGCCCCTACGCCAGTAGACGTCATTGAAGGTGATATTCGCGATATCGCCATTGAAAACGCATCGATGGTGGTGCTGAATTTTACCCTGCAATTCCTGGAACCTTCCGAGCGCCAGGCATTACTGGATAAAATTTATCAAGGCCTGAACCCGGGCGGCGCACTGGTGCTGTCGGAAAAATTCAGTTTCGAAGATGCCAAAGTTGGTGAACTGTTGTTCAACATGCACCACGACTTTAAACGTGCCAACGGTTACAGCGAACTGGAGATCAGCCAGAAGCGCAGCATGCTGGAAAACGTGATGCTGACCGATTCCGTGGAAACCCATAAAGCACGCCTGCATAAAGCCGGTTTTGAGCATAGCGAGCTGTGGTTCCAGTGCTTTAACTTTGGTTCACTGGTGGCATTAAAAGCAGAGGACGCTGCATGATCGACTTTGGTAACTTTTATTCTCTGATTGCCAAAAATCATCTTTCACACTGGCTCGAAACGCTGCCCGCGCAGATTGCTAACTGGCAGCGCGAGCAGCAGCACGGGTTGTTTAAGCAGTGGTCAAATGCGGTGGAGTTTCTACCTGAAATTAAACCGTATCGTCTTGATTTATTGCATAGCGTTACGGCAGAAAGCGAAGAGCCACTGAGCGCAGGGCAAATTAAACGCATTGAAACGCTGATGCGCAACCTGATGCCGTGGCGCAAAGGGCCGTTCTCACTGTATGGCGTCAACATCGATACCGAATGGCGTTCCGACTGGAAATGGGATCGTGTTCTGCCCCATCTTTCTGATTTAACCGGACGCACCATTCTGGATGTCGGCTGCGGCAGTGGTTATCACATGTGGCGCATGATTGGCGCAGGCGCGCACCTCGCGGTGGGGATCGACCCTACGCAACTGTTTCTGTGCCAGTTTGAAGCGGTGCGTAAACTACTGGGTAATGATCAGCGCGCGCATTTGTTACCGCTAGGTATTGAACAACTTCCGGCACTGAAAGCCTTTGATACCGTCTTTTCGATGGGCGTGCTTTATCATCGTCGTTCACCGCTGGAGCATCTCTGGCAGTTGAAAGATCAACTGGTAAATGAAGGTGAACTGGTGCTTGAAACGCTGGTTATTGATGGTGATGAGAACACGGTGCTGGTGCCGGGCGATCGTTACGCGCAAATGCGTAATGTCTATTTCATCCCTTCCGCGCTGGCGCTAAAAAACTGGCTGAAGAAGTGTGGTTTTGTTGATATTCGCATTGCGGATGTGAGCGTTACCACCACAGAAGAACAGCGACGCACCGAATGGATGGTCACCGAATCGCTGGCAGATTTTCTTGATTCACATGATCCGGGTAAAACGGTTGAAGGTTATCCTGCGCCTAAACGCGCGGTGCTGATTGCGCGCAAGCCGTAAAGGTCTGGTATTACTGCCGGATGCGGCGTGAACGCCTTATCCGGCCTACAAAACCTTGCTAATTCAATATATTGCAGGGACTATGTAGGCCTGATAAGCATAGCGCATCAGGCAGCTTTACGTTTGCATAACCTCTGCGCCCGTTTCCGGGCGCTATTCACGTCTTACGCCTGAACAGCTGGCTGATCAAACGCCGTTAACTTCGGTGCGTTACCCGTATATTTTTCGATATACACCAGCGCAGAGTTACCGGCACAGGCATTTGCCAGCTGCGAGCTGGGGATATCCGCCGTTAACACGTTCGCACTGCCGTTTTTACACAAGCCATTTTCCAGATCTGGCCATGCACCTTCATGCACGCATACCACGCCTTTTTTGATCCCGTCAGTCACCACCGCACCTGTCAGAATCTGACCACGTTTGTTCCAGACACGCACCAGATCGCCATTCGCAATACCAAAGCGTGCAGCATCTTCGGTGTGAATAGTGATCGGTTCACGATCGGCAACCGCATATTTATTACGGAGTTCCGCATAGTTAAGCTGACTGTGTAAACGGTGTGCCGGATGTGCGGTCAGAAGCTGTAACTGCTTCTCGTCGGCGGTACCCTTCCACTCATCAGGCGCAAGCCAGGTTGGATGTGCCGGGCAATCCTTATAGCCAAATTTTTCCAGCGTTTTGGAGTAAATCTCAATTTTGCCGCTTGGCGTACCCAGCGCATTTTTCACCGGATCGGCGCGGAAATCACCATAACGAACGTACTGTTCGTTCTTCTCGCTGCGGCGCATTTCGATCAGTTTATTTTGCTGCCAGAAGGCATTAAACATTGGCATAGTGACGCGTTGCGCACGGGCACCTTTCTGAGCGGCATCATAGAAAAATTTCAGCCACGCCATTTCATCTTTACCATCGGTATAGATCTCTTTTCCGCCAGGTTTCAGTAATTCCGCAAGTTCGGCAAACACGTCAAAATCGTTTCGCGCTTCAAATTGCGGAGCGACAGCCTGCTTCATCGGTACAATATGCTGGTTGCTGTAATCACCGGTCATCGTCAAGTCATTGCGCTCAAACGATGTGGTGATCGGTAATACGATATCTGCATGTTTAGCAGCTGCGGTCCAGTAGCATTCAGAAACGACGATCATCTCCGGTTTCTGCCATGCTTTGATCAGACGATTAGTATCCTGGTGATGGGTAAAGTTACCGCCACCCGCCCACCAGATCATTTTGATATTCGGATACGTTTGTTCTTTACCGTTATGCTGATATTTGCCACCAGGATTTTCCAGCGCATCGACGATACGGGCAACAGGAATCGCCGTCATTCCGCCATCATCAGCGGCCTCGCTGGCCTGTCCGGCAATCGCCGCAGACATTTCCGGCAGCACGCCGCCAACACGCGTCGGGTTGCCACCATTGGAGTAATGATAAGAGAAACCAAAACCGCCGCCCGGTGTACCAATCTGCCCTAACATCGCCGCCAGCGTCACCAGCATCCAGTGTTTCTGTTCACCATATTGCTGGCGCTGAATTCCCCAGCCTGCCATCAGCATTGTGCGATTCGCCGCCATCAGTTCAGCGAGTTTGACTATCTGCGCTTCCGGTACGCCAGTAATTTCCGCCGCCCAGGCCGCGCTCTTCGGCGTATTATCGCTCTTACCTGTCAGATATTCTTCAAACTGCGGATACCCGGTGGTGTATTTTTCAAGGAACACTTTATCGTGTTTGCCTTGTGTCATCAGGGTATGCGCAATCCCTAACATCAGTGCCACGTCGGTGCCCATATTCGGCGCGATCCAGGTGGCATTATCGCCAAAGAACTCGATGGTTTCGGAGCGGATAGGATCAATGGCAATCACTGGTTTGCCAGATTTTTTCAGCTGATGGAAGTATTCCAGCCCTTGCTCATCGGTACTGCTCCAGGCAATTTTTAAGGTATTCAGCGGGTTCATTCCCCACAGCACCACAACCTGGCTGTTTTCCAGAATCAGCGGCCAGGAGGTCTGCTGTTCATACACCTCTACAGAACCGACCACATGCGGCATGATCACCTGTGCTGCCCCGGTTGAATAATCGCCGCTATGCCCGGAATAACCACCCGCCAGGTTCATATAACATTGCAGTAAGGTTTGCGCTTTATGCAACACGCCAGAAGAGCGCCAGCCGTAAGATCCGGCAAAAATGGCCGATGGTCCGTTAGCTTTACGAATACGCTCATGTTGCTCATGAATCAGTTTTAATGCTTGTTCCCAGCTCACCTGTACATAGGTATCTTCGCCTCGACCTTTCGCCGGTTGCAGTGGATTATCGAGATAGCTTTTTCTCACCATCGGATGCTGAATACGCGCCGTGGTGTGTACCTGATCCGCCGCCGTAGACTGTAAGGAGTTCGGTATGGTTTTCGCCAGCGCGCCTGTCGAAGAAACAATCTTGCCGTCCTTCACTTCTACGTTCATCGCTCCCCAACGTCCCGCGGTGAGGATTTTACCGCCCTTCTCTTCTGCCCATGCGGGTAGCGGTGCTGCCGATGTCACCACCAGCGCTCCAGCGGCAATACCGCTGTGTTTAATAAATTCACGTCTTGTTAATGTCATAACTTCCTCCCTGATCAACGAGGATCACTGTTTCTCGGTAATATCTTTGGCGTTGTACTGGAAATACCGCGTTAAAATGTCCAGTTCGTTTTCGCTCATGCTGGTTCGTGCCCCCATTCCTTTGGCAATGGACGGCCACGCATTGACGGTGTAATGGTCGGCGGCAATAGGGGCATGACAACCAGCGCAATAGGTATCGTCAAGTTTTTCAGCGTATTGCCATAGCGGTTTACGGTCCGCTAATGCGGGATCGGTAAGCGCACCCTGTAAAGACGCCTGACGCCATTGATTGCCGTATTCGTCAGCCTGCCATTCCCCGTTTACCGTGAGCGCCTTGATACCTTCTTCACTTAATGTGGCTAGCGCCAGCCGTTGACCTGCCGCCAGGTAGAGCGTGTTTTCACTGCCCTGCATTTGATAACCCTGCAACAGAACGATCGGCTGTTTGCCACTGGCATCAACGACGGTGAGATCGGTACCAGGATTCACGGTAGCCAGCTCGCCTATGCGAGAAGTTTTGAAAGGATAAATATGTGCGCCATTAGTCACTGAAGTAGCGGCCTGACTTTCCAGCTCATGCGCCGCGTTGTCATCCATTTTTATTTCTGGCGGAAAATGGGCAATGCCTTTATGACAATCGATACAGGTTTCGCCGCCCTTTTGTGCTTTGTTATGCATTTTCTGCGCAGATTCACTTTGCGAGGCAATATCCATGGCATCAAAAGAATGGCAACTACGGCACGTTGCAGAGTCAGTTGCTTTTAATTCTTTCCATACTGTTTCGGCCATTTCCTGGCGATGAGCTTCGAACTTATCGTCACTGTCTATTTTGCCACTAACAAATTCATGATAAATATCTTTAGATGCTTTTAATTTAGCGAATAAATAATCCATCCCTGACTTTGGAATATGGCAATCGGCACATTCCGCACGTATCCCTTTCTGGTTCGAAAAGTGGACAGTTCCCTGATATTCCTCAAAAGGTTTACTCATCGAGTGGCAGGAAAGGCAAAATGCTGTATCCGACGTTTTATGTAAGGCTTTTTGCGCCAGCAAGAACCCGCCGCCACCAACCACAACCGCTATCAGCAAAAACAATAACCCAATGCGTTTTTTCCCTCGCATAGATTCCTCTAATTAAATTCCAGAACACCGAAATCATTGTATAATTAAATATACAACGAATTAACCGCTTGCATAATTCGGCACAACACTGCCTGAAATAATCGCTAAAGAATATGATTTATTACAATGTAATCATTAATTGCTAAGGAATAACCCAGTTGTTATTTAGAATATATATTTGTCAGTTTTAGCAATTTAAATCACATAATTAATGTGAATATATAAAATATTTTTAGCACAACGCTATGTGCACTGTCACCCGCTCAACAGATCGCGGTAATCGTTCATTTTTTATACTATTCAGGGATAAAAAAAGGCCCCTGTTGAAATTGCAGGGGCCTGGTACGAGCAAGCATCATATTGGGCGACATGATGCAACGGTAAAAATCATTTGGCCTGATAGCGTTCAATGATTCCTTTCATTTCAGCAACCGCCGCCCCGTCTACGACATAACGCGAATACTCGTCCGCGTGTGCATCTGATGACATGGACAATCCTTGATTACGATAACGCATCGGTGAGGCTTGCCACGCTCCCGCGGAGCTATGGACTTCCAACACTCCGGCATCGAGGAAGTGGTGCAGGTTTTCTGCACGGACTCCTGCTCCGGCCATAATGATTGGAGCATCACGATGGGCAATAAGTTCCATAATTTTTGATAAACCTTGCAGTGCGTCTGATTTTTGCCCTGATGTCAGCACCCGGACAATGCCCAATTCCGCAAGATTATTGAGTGTATTTAGAGGGTTAGCGCACATATCAAAGGCGCGATGAAAAGTCACTGCCAGCGGACCGGCAGCAGCCATTATTTTTTCCATTCGTGGCATATCGACATTACCGTCAACATCGAGCACGCCCGTCACCAGTCCAGGAAAACCTAATTCGCGGACTGTGCGCACATCCTCAAGAATGGCGGCAAACTCACCGTCGCTGTAGCAAAAATCACCACCGCGTGGGCGGATAATCGGATGCACAGGGATCGTCACCCGCTGGCGCACGGATTTCAGTACACCCAACGACGGCGTTAAGCCCCCCTCTTTTGGGGCTGCGCATAATTCAACTCTGTCTGCGCCGTTTTGCTGCGCCGTTAGTGCACATTCCATGCTGTAACAGCAAATTTCCAGTAATGCCATTTTTACTCCTTAATTACGCCGACTGCTCGCTGGCAACGATCTCTTCAATGGACCACGGATGAAACTTAATCGTTGTTTTGCCATCGGTGACCCCCAGCGTCGGATTCGGTAATCGCTCATGCTCACCTTTTGGCGAACTGGTTTTCACTGAGATCCCCGGTAGGCTGAGTCCTTCATCAGAAAGCAATGCCAGCGCACGGGCATTCAGCGTTTCTGGATCACCCGGCAGAACGATTTCAATATGTTCCCAACCTTCGTGTGGGTAACGTTTTTCCCCGGGCCACGGTAGCTCCACAATAGAAAACTGCCAGTGAGCAACCTGTACCGGTTCATGCAATTTAAACAGACAAATCGGTCTGCCATTGATCATATTTTCTGACAAAAGCTCGCCGCACTGTTCAAACCCGCGACGCCAGCGTTCAGCGGTGGCGTTTTGATGGCAACGCAAGGAAATGTGATCGGCAGTCAACGGAGTGATATCCAACCCCAAACGGCGGGAAAGTTCATCTAATGCGTGGGTAAATCGCGGTAAATCCGATGCAATATCCTGCAGCTCGTCGATAGATTGCCAGTTCGCCATAATCACTCTTCGTCTTTCAGTAAAAGCGTTAATTTACCCTGTTGCCCTGTGCCAACCAACCGCTGATTTCACGCCGCTTCTGATGCAATAGTGAAAACGGCAATACGCCACGCGCACGTTGCTGACGAAAACAGCCATTTGCAGTATACTCCCGCCCTAATTTCTTTAACTGGTGCGGGCAATTTTTGCTCGCTTCATCAATGTAAGGTATTCCGGTGAATATTCAGGCTCTTCTCTCAGAAAAAGTCCGTCAGGCCATGATTGCGGCAGGCGCGCCTGCGGATTGCGAACCGCAGGTTCGTCAGTCAGCAAAAGTTCAGTTCGGCGACTATCAGGCTAACGGCATGATGGCAGTTGCTAAAAAACTGGGTATGGCACCGCGACAATTAGCAGAGCAGGTGCTGACTCATCTGGATCTTAACGGTATCGCCAGCAAAGTTGAGATCGCCGGTCCAGGCTTTATCAACATTTTCCTTGATCCGGCATTCCTGGCTGAACATGTTCAGCAGGCGCTGGCGTCCGATCGTCTCGGTGTTGCTACGCCAGAAAAACAGACCATTGTGGTTGACTACTCTGCGCCAAACGTGGCGAAAGAGATGCACGTCGGTCACCTGCGCTCTACCATTATTGGTGACGCAGCAGTGCGTACTCTGGAGTTCCTCGGTCACAAAGTGATTCGCGCAAACCACGTCGGCGACTGGGGCACTCAGTTCGGTATGCTGATTGCATGGCTGGAAAAGCAGCAGCAGGAAAACGCCGGTGAAATGGAGCTGGCTGACCTTGAAGGTTTCTACCGCGATGCGAAAAAGCATTACGACGAAGATGAAGAGTTTGCCGAGCGTGCACGTAACTACGTGGTAAAACTGCAAAGCGGTGACGCATATTTCCGCGAGATGTGGCGCAAACTGGTCGACATCACCATGACGCAGAACCAGATCACTTACGATCGTCTCAACGTGACGCTGACCCGTGATGACGTGATGGGCGAAAGCCTCTACAACCCAATGCTGCCAGGAATTGTGGCGGATCTCAAAGCCAAAGGTCTGGCAGTAGAAAGCGAAGGGGCGACCGTCGTATTCCTTGATGAGTTTAAAAACAAGGAAGGCGAACCGATGGGCGTGATCATTCAGAAGAAAGATGGCGGCTATCTCTACACCACCACTGATATCGCCTGTGCGAAATATCGTTATGAAACACTGCATGCCGATCGCGTGCTGTATTACATCGACTCCCGTCAGCATCAACACCTGATGCAGGCATGGGCGATCGTCCGTAAAGCAGGCTATGTACCGGAATCCGTACCGCTGGAACACCACATGTTCGGCATGATGCTGGGTAAAGACGGCAAACCGTTCAAAACCCGCGCGGGTGGTACAGTGAAACTGGCCGATCTGCTGGATGAAGCCCTGGAACGTGCACGCCGTCTGGTGGCAGAAAAGAACCCGGATATGCCAGCCGACGAGCTGGAAAAACTGGCTAACGCGGTTGGTATTGGTGCGGTGAAATATGCGGATCTCTCCAAAAACCGCACCACGGACTACATCTTCGACTGGGACAACATGCTGGCGTTTGAGGGTAATACCGCGCCATACATGCAGTATGCATACACGCGTGTATTGTCCGTGTTCCGTAAAGCAGAAATTGACGAAGAGCAACTGGCTGCAGCTCCGGTTATCATCCGTGAAGATCGTGAAGCGCAACTGGCAGCTCGCCTGCTGCAGTTTGAAGAAACCCTCACCGTGGTTGCCCGTGAAGGCACGCCGCATGTAATGTGTGCTTACCTGTACGATCTGGCCGGTCTGTTCTCTGGCTTCTACGAGCACTGCCCGATCCTCAGCGCAGAAAACGAAGAAGTGCGTAACAGCCGTCTGAAACTGGCACAACTGACAGCGAAGACGCTGAAGCTGGGTCTGGATACGCTGGGTATTGAGACTGTAGAGCGTATGTAATCGATTTTTCGTGAGAGTGAAGCCTGATCAGGGTTAGCCGATCAGGCTTTTTTATTGCCATCTAAATGTATTCTGAAAACGGACATGCCATCGTTTTCTCACTGTTGAGTAAGAGGCCAGAAGCGTAATATCCAGGCCCAGGAAAACGATAACGGTTCAATTTAAGGAATACCGCAGTGTTTAAATTTCTTGTATTAACATTAGGCATTATCTCTTGCCAGGCTTACGCAGAAGATACGGTTATAGTAAATGATCATGACATTTCAGCCATCAAAGATTGTTGGCAAAAAAATTCAGATGATGATACTGACATTAACGTGATCAAATCATGTCTGCGACAAGAATACAATCTCGTCGATGCGCAATTAAATAAAGCTTATGGTGAAGCTTATCGTTATATAGAACAAGTGCCACGCACAGGTGCAAAAAAACCTGATACTGAACAACTTAACTTGCTTAAAAAATCACAGCGAGCCTGGCTGGATTTTAGGGACAAAGAATGTGAATTAATCCTTTCAAATGAGGATGTTCAGGATTTAAGTGACCCTTATTCTGAATCAGAATGGCTATCATGTATGATCATACAGACCAATACGCGAACTCGCCAGTTGCAGCTATACCGTAACTCTGAAGATTTTTATCCAAGCCCTTTGACAAGAGGATAATTCACATCTTTTTGGCATGTTTTGTTGCAAGCTATTCCTGATAAATAATTGCAACAAAACATCGAGCCTTTTTCGCTGAGTTATTAAACATGCTCGCGAGCGCGTAATTTTTATTTGTCCTTCAGCGATAATTCACAATCACTTCATTCCGTTGTACCTTTAGCGGTGGAATTAACCGCCCACCGCCAGGCACTTCCCAGATAAAGCGCAACGGTTCTGCTGCCGCTATACCGGAAAAGGCCACGGTGGTTCCGCTCTGCCCCTCTAATTCGACACAACGAGATTGCGAACACAAGCGAACCCGCAGTCCTGCAGGTGTCGGGCCGATAAGCTGATAACGCCACGCCACCAGCGTCATCAATCCTGAAGCAGGTTGTCGAGTAGAAAGAGGCGCTGACGACATCGACTCACCGCGATGATTTAGCGTAATTCCGACACTACTTGCCTGCCACATCCCCTCCCCGGCGGCTTGCACTAGCAGCGGAAACAATAATATTGCTAATAAGGCTCTCATTATTTGCCGCCAATCGTCGCCGTCATACGGATATGTCGGTTATCTGATAGTTCCAGATTCGACAGCACCACTAACTGCGGCAAGCTGCGGCGCAGAAAGCGAGACAATAATGGTCGTAGCGCGTGGTTCACCAACAATACTGGCGGCGCACCCAACATCTCCTGACGGGATAGCGCTTCCTGAGTTTGCGCCAGTAAACGATCCGCCAACCCTGGCTCCAGTCCGCCCCCGCCCTGCAGCGCCTGTAGTAACAAACGTTCCAGCGGTGTATCGAGGCCAATAACATGGACTTCATCTTTGCCAGGAAACCACTGCTGGGTAATCGCCCGTCCCAACGCCACGCGCACGACGGCGGTTAATTCATGTGGATCGCTTTGGATGGGCGCATGTTCCGCCAGCGTTTCGAGAATGGTGCGCATATCGCGAATCGGTACTTTTTCATCGAGGAGATTTTGCAGCACTTTATGCAGTGTGGTGAGCGTGACGACGCCAGGAACGAGATCTTCCGTCAGCTTTGGCATCTCCTGGGCGACGCGATCCAACAGCTGTTGCGCCTCCTGACGACCAAACAGCTCTGCGGCATGCTGGCTAATGAGGTGGTTAAGATGCGTTGCTACCACCGTGCTGGCCTCAACCACTGTGTACCCCTGAATCTGCGCCTGTTCTTTTAGCGCACTTTCAATCCAGATAGCATTCAGGCCAAATGCCGGATCGACGGTCGCCTCACCAGGTAACGTCCCGGCAGCGGTACCAGGGTTAATTGCCAGCCAGCGCCCCGGATAAGCATCACCACTGCCAATCTCTACGCCTTTCATCAAAATACGATAACGTGCCGGTTGCAGATCCATATTGTCGCGAATGTGCACCACCGGCGGCAAGAAGCCCATTTCCTGAGCAAATTTCTTACGAATACTACGAATACGGCCCAGCAACTCGCCATCTTGTTGGAAATCAACCATCGGGATCAGTCGATAACCCACTTCCATTCCCAGAGAATCTTCCAGTTGTACATCGTTCCACGTCGCTTCGACAACGGTATTATTCTCTGCCATTTTTACCGGTTTGGGTTCGGCAGGCGCTTTTTGTTCGCGTCCGCGTATCCACCAGGCCAGCCCGAGCAATCCGGCAGTGAACAGCAAAAATACCAGGTTCGGCATTCCAGGCACCAGGCCGAGTAAACCGAGCACGGCGGCGCTTAACAACATAACGCTTGGGTTACTGAAAAGCTGATTCACCATCTGCTCGCCAACATCCTGATCGGTGCTGACACGCGTAACGATGACCCCCGCGGCGGTAGAAATCACCAGCGCCGGAATTTGTGCCACCAGACCGTCGCCAATGGTCAATAGCGTATAACTTTCCGCCGCGTGTCCCATGCTCATGCCATGTTGCAGCACGCCGACCAGCAACCCGCCGACAACGTTAATGACCATGATGAGGATCCCGGCGATGGCATCGCCGCGAACAAACTTACTTGCCCCGTCCATTGAGCCGTAAAAATCGGCTTCCTGAGTGACTTCGGAGCGGCGTTTTTTCGCCTCATCTTCACCAATCAATCCGGCGTTAAGGTCGGCGTCAATCGCCATCTGCTTACCCGGCATACCATCGAGAACAAAGCGCGCACCCACTTCTGCGATACGCCCGGCACCTTTGGTAATGACCATAAAGTTGATGATCACGAGAATGACAAACACCACGATACCGATAGCGAAATTGCCACCAACGAGGAAGTGACCGAACGCTTCGACCACCTTCCCTGCCGCCGCTGCGCCGGTATGCCCTTCCATCAAAATGATACGGGTTGAAGCCACGTTAAGTGCCAGACGCAACAGCGTGGTAAACAACAGAATGGTCGGAAACGCAGCAAACTCGAGCGTGCGCTGGGTAAACATCGCCACCAGCAACACCATGATCGACAAGGCAATATTGAAGGTAAACAACAGGTCGAGTATGAATGCGGGTAGTGGCAGCACCATCATCGACAAGATCAACAGGATCAAAATCGGTCCGGCAAGGATCTGCCATTGTGTCGATTTCAGGTTTGCGGGCAGGCGCAGCATCGCGGCCAGATTACTCATGGGTCGGTTTCTCGTTAATAAAATCCAGGGCTTCCGGCACCGGAAGATGAGTAGGTTGTACAGGGCGCTGTCCACCAGCCAGACGCCAGCGTTTCAGTTGCCAGACCCAGGCCAGCACTTCCGCCACCGCGGCGTACAGTTGACCCGGGATTTGTTGACCAATCTCCGCATGTCGATACAGCGCTCGCGCCAGCGGCGGCGCTTCAAGCGTCGGGACGTTATTTTCAGCGCCAATTTCACGAATGCGCAGCGCGACCAGCCCTGCACCTTTAGCGACCACTTTCGGTGCGCTCATTTTGTTTTCGTCATACTGCAACGCTACCGAATAGTGGGTCGGGTTATTGACAATGACATCCGCTTTCGGCACATCGGCCATCATCCGACGCCGTGCAGCCGCTCGCTGCATCTGACGGATCCGCCCTTTAACATGGGGGTCGCCTTCGCTTTGTTTGAACTCATCACGAATATCCTGCCGCGACATACGCAGCTTTTTCAGGTGGCTGAAGATTTGGAAAAAGACGTCAAATCCCACCATTGGAATGACACCAAGCACCACCAGCAGTGCGCATAGCCCTACCAGATCCATCGCATTACCCATGGCGGTAATCGGAGACTCGGCCATTAAGCGCATCATCTGCGGCCAGTGATGCCAGAGAAAAAACCCCGTCACGCTGCCAACCAGGATGGTTTTCAAAATTGCTTTAAGTAACTCCGCGCCAGTCTGTGCCGAGAACATCCGTTTAATGCCCGGTAGCGGGTTGAGTTTGGAAAACTTCGGCTGCAAGGATTTGCCGCTAAATACCAGCCCTCCCAGCATGACCGGAGAAATGAGCGCCACCAGCACCACGCCGCTAATCAGCGGCAGCAGCGCCAGCATGGCTTCTCTGATCAGCAGAATAATTTGCCCGAGGATCAGATTCGGGTCATTGATAATACTGTGATCAAAATGCAGCCCAGCGGAGAGCATGCCCGACAATCGACGGGCCAGCGACACACCGCCAAACCAGATAACACTAACGCCCACCAGCAAAATCAGCAGTGAGGTCAGTTCACGGGAACGCGGGATTTGCCCCTCTTCCCGCGCTTTTTCTAGTCGGTGAGGTGTGGGGGCTTCTGTTTTGTCGTCGCTCTCGTCAGACACGTCGCCAATCCTGGAAAGAGTATTAAGCGTGAATGATGCCAGAGAGCAAAGCGTTCAATGGTTTGAGTAAGGGGCAAAACAGGCGGGATTTAGGGCTTTTGCTGCCACACATCAAACATAGTGTGCGTTTGTCGGATGCGGCGTCATCGCCTTATCAGACCGCCTGATATGACGTGGTCACGCCACATCAGGCAATACAAATCAAAATCCAAGACTATCCAACAAATCGTCCACCTGATCCTGACTGGCTACCACACCGGCTTTGCTGGTATCGACCTGAGGTCCATTAAGCAAACTCTGGTTTTCACGTTTTGGACGCGACTCCTGTTCCGGGATGTTTTCCAACAGCACCATCAGCAACTGGCGTTCGATCTCCTGAATGACATCCATCATCCGCTTAATGACCTGCCCGGTGAGATCCTGAAAATCCTGCGCCATCATGATTTCCAGCAGTTGCGCGTTAGTAAAGCTGGTATGCGCGGGTACATCTGCCAGAAATTGTCGTGTATCTGTTACCAGTTCACGGGCGTCGGCAAGGTCAATCGGATCGGCAAACCAGTCATCCCAACGTTGGGTTAACGCTTTTGCTGATTTCTCCATTTGATCCTGATGCGGTTGTGACGCCTCAACACTGTTCAGCGCCCGCTCCGCAGCCTGGGCGGTCATCTGCACAACATAGTACAAACGATCGCGCGCATCCGGGATGGCTTCCGCCGCTTCGGCAATGGCCTGATCCAGCCCCAGTTCCCGCAAACTGTCGCGCAGCATACGCGTCAGGCTGCCGATGCGCGCAATGATATCGCCAGCTGAATGCTCGTCAGCAGGTTTGATTGATGGTTGCATCATAGTCGCATCCTCACATGCCCAGTTTCTCAAAGATTTTGTTGAGTTTTTCCTCCAGCGTCGCGGCGGTAAATGGCTTCACCACATAGCCACTGGCCCCCGCTTGCGCCGCAGCAATAATGTTTTCTTTCTTCGCTTCTGCAGTCACCATTAACACTGGCAATGCCGACATCCCGCCATCTGCACGAATCGTTTTCAGCAACTCCAGGCCATCCATATTGGGCATGTTCCAGTCGGAGATAACAAATCCATAACCGCCTGCCTGCAACTTATTGAGAGCGTCGACGCCATCTTCCGCTTCCTCAACATTATTAAATCCCAGCTCTTTCAGCAGGTTACGCACTATGCGTCGCATGGTGGAAAAGTCATCCACAACCAAAAATTTAAGTTCTTTATCCGCCATTTCACACTCCTGATTTAAATACGTATCGCCTGTCCGGCACTAATTTTTGCCAACATTTGCTGGCTTACCTGGCTAAGATCGACCACTTCGCAGACACCACCCATATTGATGGCCTCACGCGGCATGCCGAACACCACGCAACTTGCTTCGTTTTGCGCAAGGGTCCATGCCCCCGCCTGACGCATCGCCAACATTCCTGCCGCGCCGTCGTTGCCCATACCGGTCAGGATCACCCCAACCGCATTACGCCCCGCCTGTTTGGCGACAGAATGGAACAACACATCTACCGAAGGCCGATGACGGTTAACCGCCGGGCCATCGTGAATTTTGATTTGATAATTTGCGCCACTACGCGCCAGCTCCATATGCCGATCGCCCGGCGCGATATAGGCATGCCCCGGCAAGACACGTTCTCCGTCTTCGGCTTCTTTAACCCCGATCTGGCAAAGCTTATTAAGTCTGTCGGCAAAAGAGCGGGTGAAACCGGGCGGCATATGCTGGGTAATTAACAGTGCCGGGCTGGAAAGCGGCAACGGTTGCAGTACGTGACGAATTGCCTCAGTTCCACCCGTTGAAGCACCAATCGCAATCAGTTTTTCAGAACTCAGCAACGGCCCCGCCTTCAGCGTTGTCGGTGCCGACAATGGCTTATGTGCTGCAAGGCTCGCCTTTGCTGCCGTACGCACCTTTTCAGCAATCATTTCGCTATACGCCAGCATACCTTCGCGAATACCCAGTTGCGGTTTGGTGACAAAATCTATCGCCCCCAGCTCCAGCGCGCGCAGCGTAACTTCTGACCCTTTGCCGGTCAGGGAAGAAACCATCACTACGGGCATTGGACGCAAACGCATTAATTTTTCGAGGAAATCCAGTCCGTCCATCCGCGGCATTTCAACATCCAGCGTCAATACATCGGGATTGAATTTCTTAATCAAATCACGCGCAACCAGCGGATCAGGGGCGGTCGCCACCATTTCCATGTCGCTATGGCTGTTGATGATTTCTGTCATGATCTGGCGCATCAGTGCCGAATCATCGACAGATAACACCCTGATTTTGCTCATCGTTAATCCTTACTTAGCGCATACACCGTCTGACCACGCAGCGTGAAGCGGCGCTCAAGGTGGCTAAAGTTTTCAGAGTGACCCGCAAACAGCAATCCGTCGGGTTTAAGGAGCGGAACAAAGCGGCGCAAAATCTCCTGCTGGGTAGTTTGATCGAAGTAGATCATGACGTTACGACAGAAGATCGCATCAAACGGCCCCGGCACGGTGTACTGTTTCGCCAGTAGATTCAGCGGGGCAAAATCAACATAGTTCGCCAGCTCCTGACGCACGCGTACCAGCCCTTCATGCGGTCCCGTCCCTCGCATGAAATACCGTTGCAGTTGCTGCGGCGTCAGGTTTTTCAACTCTTCATGGCGATAGATACCGCTTCTGGCTTTTTCCAGCACTTCGGTGTCGATATCACTGGCAAACACTTTCCAGCGTCCGGGCGCGGTGCCCAATGTGTCAGCCAGCGTCATCGCAATGCTGTACGGCTCTTCGCCGGTCGAAGCCGCCGCGCTCCATACGCGATACTCGCCAGAACGGCGACGTGCGTGATCCGCGAGCAGAGGGAAATGATGTGCCTCACGGAAAAATGCCGTCAGATTCGTGGTCAGCGAATTGATAAACGCCTGCCACTCACCGCTGTGCTGATTAGATTCCAGCAAGTTCAGATAATGACCGAAATCCGTCAGTCCCAGCGAACGCAAACGACGAACCAGTCGGTTGTAAACCATGTCGCGTTTATGGTCAGCCAGAACGATCCCGGCTCGTTGATAGATCAATTGACTTATCCGCCGAAAATGCGCGTCGGAAAGCGCCAGGCGCTCGGTCATCTGTAACAATAAAGACGTTTGCCCACAGGGCAGAGATGAAGTCATAGCGCCTTCTCAATCACTTCAGGATACCACTGGCGCAATTTGTAACTGCGCCGACTCATGTCGTGCTACTTCATGTTCTTCAAGGGTAAATACCGCCACACGCGACGAAAGATGGTCGGCCTGATTCGCCAGTTGTTCCGTTGCCACCGCCGCTTCTTCTACCAGCGAGGCGTTCTGCTGAGTCACCTGATCCATCTGGCTGACAGCCTGTGCAACCTGCTCAATCCCCCGCCGTTGTTCTTCCGACGCCGAAGCAATTTCTCCCATAATGTCGTTCACGCGGGTCACCGAACTGACAATATCGGTCATGGTCGCGGCGGCGTTATTCACCAGTTTCGAACCCTGCTGGACACGATTGACTGACTCTTCGATCAGCCCTTTGATCTCTTTTGCTGCCTGCGCGCTACGGCTGGCAAGATTGCGCACTTCACCTGCCACTACCGCAAAACCACGCCCCTGCTCTCCGGCGCGAGCCGCTTCCACTGCCGCATTCAGGGCCAGAATATTAGTCTGGAAAGCAATTCCGTCGATAACGCTGATAATGTCGCCAATTTTTTGCGAGCTGGTGGCGATCTCCTGCATGGTGTGAGTCATGGTACTGACCTGAACACCGCCCGCCTGCGCCGTTGTCGCGGCATTTTTTGCCAGTTCCGACGCCTGTCGTGCGTTATCGGCGTTTTGCCCTACCGTGGCGGTTAATTGCTCCATACTGGCGGCCGTTTGTGCCAGCGATGCCGCCTGCTGTTCGGTACGACTTGAGAGATCGTTATTGCCTGCGACAATCTCCGCGATCCCAATGTGCATCTCCTGGCTTCCCTTACGCACATCACTCACCGTCCCACGCAAAGCCTGCTGCATGGTCTTCAGGCTGGCAAAAATGGCGGTGATCTCATTACGACCATATACCGCAATCGGACGCGCCAGATTACCCGCAGCAATGCTGTCAAAATGGCTACCGATAATGGCCAGTGGTTGAACAATCATCTTGCGCGTCCACCACAGCGCACTGCTGATGTAGATCGCCGCAACAATAATCATGCTGATAAACACCAGCGCCGAAATCTGATAGTTACGCTGGCTTTGCGCACTGGCGGCTTCCAGCACATGGTTGATCTCCAGCTGCCAGGCCTCAAAGTTAACGTCAAACGCATTCTGTGATCCCTGCACCGGCGCAGTGAGGAAATCCGAAAGTTGATTACTTTCAAGCCAGGTCGCCTGATGTTCGAGATCGTTGTGCCAGCGGGCAAAACTTTTCTCCGTCTCTTTTTGCAATACCCTGACGTGCTCGTTGCCCGCAGTCATCGCCATAAAACTTTTAAACAGCGTGGTGGATTGCGTCAGACTGGCGCGCGCCGTCGTCATCAACGTTTTAATGTCATCCGCCGGATAGCTAAGCGCTGTCAGAGTGCCTGCTTTGTTCAGCGCGGTACTGGCCTGTAACATTACCGCCCGAGTTTGCGCTAATGCCGCACGTTGCTGATTGCTCTGCTCGACCTGATTCAGTCGTTGCAAATCGTCGCGAAATGCCCAAAAAGACATGCCGTTACTGCCAATCTGCAAGATCCCGCAGAGAATCAAAATTAAAAACAGCGTGGTCGAAATTCGAATACGATTAAACATCAACGCTCCCCATCAGGCGGCAATGACCGCGTTAGTAAATACTCGTCAAAATGTTTCCCAGTTTGGATATTGTTCAGCAATTCGCAGTCGTGGCTGTGCCGGTGGTTGCTCACTGGCAGGACGGGATGGTGTTTGCGGTTTATTGGTGAGTGGGCTGGCTGCCAGACGAAACGCGGAAACCGCTTGCGTTAAACGACTAGCCTGTTCTTCCAGCGCAGCTGCAGCGGCAGCTGATTCCTGCACCAGCGATGCGTTCTGTTGCGTGACGCGATCCATTTCCGAAACCGCCAATGCGACTTGATCGATGCCACGGCTCTGTTCATCCGATGCCGATGCAATCTCGCCCATAATGTCAGTCACGCGAGTGACAGCATTGACGATATTGTTCATTGTTTCCCCGGCGCTTTCGACCAGCACCGAACCGGTATCAACGCGCGAGACGGAGTCTTCAATGAGAGCTTTGATCTCTTTTGCCGCCTGGGCGCTACGACTGGCAAGATTACGCACTTCGCCCGCCACCACGGCAAAACCACGGCCCTGTTCACCCGCTCGCGCGGCTTCAACCGCGGCATTCAGCGCGAGGATATTAGTCTGGAAGGCAATACCGTCGATAACGCTGATAATGTCGGCAATTTTCTTCGAACTATCGGCGATCTCATGCATCGTTTTCACTACGCCATCCACCACTTTGCCGCCGTGCTGGGCGGTGTCGGAGGCACTTTGCGCCAGTTGCGAGGCCTGGCGGGCGTTATCGGCGTTTTGCTTCACTGTCGCGGTGAGCTGCTCCATGCTGGCGGCAGTTTCTTCCAGCGCGGATGCCTGCTGTTCAGTACGGGAGGAAAGATCGGTGTTGCCCGCCGCAATTTCACGGGTACCGGCATAGATGGCATCTGAACCTTCGCGGACATGAGTGACGGTGTCAGTCAAAGAGCGTTGCATATGTGAAACGCTCTGCGCCAGGTCGCCCATTTCACTGCGCCCGTCAATGGTCAGGGTATTCGCCAGGTTACCACCGGCGATTTCGCGAATGTGAGCAATAATTTTTGCCAGCGGTGTAAGCAACATACGGCGAATGCCGTACCACGCTACCAGCAGAATCAATACCACCACCAGCGCGATAACCGCCAGTTGCCACTGGGCAAATCGGTAATCATCTGCGTTGTCAGTGACGATATCGCGATACAGTTTTTCACTGCTGAGGGCGTACTGAGCAAACGCTTCGCCCATTGCATTTTGCATTCCCTGGGTTGGCTGAGCGAAATAAGCTCCAGTATTGCCATAATCAAGATAATCAATCAGCTCAGTTAACGCTGTGTGATAGTTTTTATATTTTTCATCAATATTACGACTGGTAGCGACCATTTCAGGTAACGGTGCCATGCTTTTGAATTTTTTATAATGAGTCGCGGCCTGGGCCAATGTTTTCCTGGCGCTATCGAGCAATTCAACTTTGGCATTACTTTGTTGATTGGAGGAATCCATCATCATCCGCACCGCTGAACGACTCAGGTTAATGCGCGTTTGCAGCATTAAATCCCAGGTTGACGTCAGCTCGCCCTGCTGTTCCCGTAATTGATTGGAAACCACAAAGCTCTTCTGGCTATGGTGAAGGGAAGAAAAAAACAGACTGCCGGAAATAAGCTGTAACAGTGCGAATACCCCCAGCACCATTACCAACAGCGTGACTACGCGGATACGGTTAATCATAAGGCACCTTCCTGAAAACAAGTTGATCTCGTTATCGGCAAGGAAGGGGGAAACTTTATTGCTGATGCCACCCGCCGCGAAATTGAAATAAAAAACCCGATGCGCAGATCATCGGGTTCATTTCAATTGAGGAAATCGGGAGAATTACGCCACTTCTGACGCCGCGCTATCTAACAGCGCCATCTCTTCGCTGTTCAGCAGTTTTTCGATGTTCACCAGAATCAACATCCGGTCGCCCAGTGCGCCCAGTCCAGTGAGATATTCTGTTGAAAGCGTCACGGCAAATTCCGGTGCCGGACGAATTTGCTCCGCCGTCAATGAAAGCACATCTGAAACGCCGTCAACCACGATGCCGACCACCCGCTGTCCGAGATTCAGGACGATAACTACCGTGTTGTCGTTATAGTCCACATCCACCTGGCTGAACTTAATTCGTAAGTCAACAATCGGCACAATAACGCCGCGCAGATTCGTGACGCCTTTGATAAACGCTGGCGTGTTCGCAATCCGTGTTACCTGATCGTAGCCACGGATCTCCTGCACTTTCAGGATATCAATACCGTACTCTTCATCACCAAGGGTAAATACCAGAAATTCCTGGCCTGACGGCTCGCTGGCCAGCTTTGTTACATTCGTCATACCGGTCATATTGTTACCTTTTTACTCATTCAGGCGGCGGTGTTCGCCATACGTTGTTCGCGGTTTATCGCCTGCAAGGCGGAGACATCAACAATCAGTGCCACGCTGCCGTCGCCAAGAATGGTCGCAGCAGAAATGCCGGGGACTTTGCGATAGTTACTTTCAAGGTTTTTAACCACAACCTGGTGTTGACCAATTAATTGATCCACCAGCAAGGCGTAGCGGCGACCGCCACTTTGTAAGATCACCACAATTCCCTGGGTGGCTTCGGTTTTCGCGTCCGCGACGTTGAACACTTTCCACAGTTCGACGATGGGCAGATATTCACCCCGCACTTCCAGCACCCGCTCGCCGCCGGCCAGTGGATGCAGATCGGCTTCACGGGGTTGCAGTGATTCCATAACAGCATTCAGCGGCAGAATGAAAACTTCATCCGCAACGCGTACGGACATGCCGTCGAGGATGGCCAGCGTCAGCGGCAGTAAAATGCGGATCGTAGTGCCAGTACCCTGCTTCGACTGGATTTCGACATGACCGCCCATCTCCTGGATATTACGTTTAACGACGTCCATGCCGACGCCGCGCCCGGAGACGTCGGTGACCTGCTCTGCCGTGGAGAAGCCTGGTGCAAATATCAGCATCGCGACTTCGTCGTCGCTCATGTTTTCGCTGACAGTCAAACCTTGCGAGGCCGCTTTTGCCAGAATTCGCTCACGGTTTAGCCCCGCCCCATCGTCGGTCACTTCAATGCAAATGTTGCCGCCCTGATGTTCGGCAGACAGAATTAAATTTCCGACGCTGTTTTTACCTGCGGCGAGCCGTTTTTCTGGCAGTTCAATACCGTGATCGAGGCTATTGCGTACCAGGTGGTTCAGCGGGTCGATAATGCGTTCTATCAGGCTCTTGTCGAGCTCGGTGGAACTGCCCACCAGCGTCAGTTCTACCTGCTTGCCGAGTTTTCCCGCCAGATCACGCACCAGCCGGGGATAGCGACTAAAGACATATTCCATCGGCATCATGCGAATCGACATCACTGATTCCTGCAAATCACGAGCGTTACGTTGTAACTGCCCCATGCTGGTAATCAAATCACCATGATTAACCGGGTCCAGTTCGCTGGAACGCTGGGCAAGCATGGACTGGGTGATAACCAGCTCGCCGACGAGGTTAATTAATTGATCAACCTTTTCTACCGCTACACGGATGCTGGTGGATTCACTGCTGCGCGTCGTTTTTTCCCGCTCCACGCGACCGGTTGGCGCTTGTTCGGCTGCCAGTTTAAGCACTGGTGGGGTGGATATTTTTGGCGAGACTTCTACTGTTTCAAAGGTAATCTGATCGGCTTCAATCACAAAACAGAGTACCGCTGTGATGTCATCTTCGGCGATATCGCCCGGTAATATTGCCGAGAGAGAATCCGCCCCTTTCACCACGTCAGTTAACGTTGTCAGATGCCCCAGCTCTTCTTCCAGCAGGTCGACTTCGCCGGCCTTCAGGCGCGAAAGGATAATTCGTCGCGGCAACTGACTGCGACTCTGCTCATCTTGCGGTTCACTTTTGGCAACCACACTTAATCGGGTCACTGCGGATGGCGTTTCGCCTTTCGCTTCTAATGCCAGTTGACGCAAGGCCTGGCAGATATAATCGAAGCTGGCGGCATCCGGCTCTTGCGACTGTTTGTAAGCGTCGAGCTGTTCTTGCATGATGTCCTTCGTTTCCAAAAACAGATTGATAATGTCGGTGTTGAGTTGCATCTCACCTCGTCTGGCTTCATCGAGCAGGTTTTCCATCAGATGCGTGGTTTCCTGCAAAACGCTGAAGCCAAAAGTTCCTGCCCCTCCTTTGATCGAGTGGGCAGCCCGAAAGATGGCATTCAATTGTTCGGCATCTGGCGCTTCCGGCTGCAAAACCAGCAGATGCTGCTCCATATCAGCCAACAGTTCGTCCGCTTCATCAAAAAATGTCTGATAAAAATCGCTTATATCCATGCTCACGCTGTCACCTCGGTTCGGCTGATGGCATTGTGGGAACACTGACCTGTGGTGCAACCTCAGGTTTTTCCAGGGCGCTTACTGGCTCATTCTGGCTTTCGGCGTTTTCATGCAAAATGGCCTGTTCGGCTTGTTTGTTCAGTACCAGCAGGCTGATGCGACGGTTGACGGCATCATCAGGTCCGCGATCGCTTAAGCGCATCGTTGCCGCCATGCCGACGACACGTAACACTTTGCCGCTATCCAACCCGCCGACCATCAGTTCGCGGCGGGATGCATTGGCCCGATCGGCAGAAAGCTCCCAGTTGCTGTAACCTTTCTCACCGCTGGCGTAGGGAAAATCATCGGTATGACCTGAAAGGCTAATACGGTTGGGAATACCGTTCAGTACAGGCGCGATGGCGCGCAGAATGTCGCGCATATAGGGTTCGACATCGGCACTGCCGGTTTTAAACATCGGGCGATTCTGGCTATCGATGATCTGAATACGTAGACCTTCCTGGACCAGATCGATTTTGAGATGTGGACGTAACGCCCGCAGTTTCGGATCGGACTCTATCAACTGGTCGAGATCACCCCGCAATTTCCGCAATCGACTTTGCTCCATGCGTTTTTTCAACTCTTCGATGTTCGGCTGCTTATTCACTTCCCCTGGCTTTGGGTGTAATCATCGCCACCGCCGGGAATTGGGCTTTCACTATTAGAAATGCGATCGCCGCCCGTAACCGCAGTCGCCAGTGGAGTCCGGAAGTACTCCGCAATCTGAATCAACTCTTTTGGGCTGGAGATGGAGATCAGCCACATCACCAGAAAAAAGGCCATCATCGCGGTCATAAAGTCGGCATAAGCAATCTTCCACGATCCATGTGCTGCCCCGTGGCTTTTGGCTTTGCGTCGTTTGACGACAATAATCGGATGCGCTTGATTCTTCATGCTTCCTCGGTTGTCGTCTGTTGTTGCGGATTTTTCACCGCACGCACATGCTCTTCCAGTTCAATAAACGACGGACGTTCGCTGGAATAGAGCGTTTTGCGACCAAACTCAACGGCGATAGGCGGTGCGTAACCGTTCAGATTAGAAAGCAGTGTGACTTTGACGCACTGCATCATTTTGCTGGTTTCGGCGCTTTTCTGACGTAAAACACTCGCTAATGGGGAAATAAATCCGTAAGCCAATAAAATGCCGAGGAAAGTCCCCACCATCGCATGTGCGATAAGCGCCCCCAGCTCGGCGGCAGGACGATCGGCTGAACCTAACGCGTGAACGACCCCCATTACAGCCGCGACAATACCAAACGCCGGAAGTGAGTCCCCGACCAGCGCCAGACTGTTCGCCGGGACTTCTGCCTCGCTTTCGTGCGTCTCAATCTCTTCATCCATCAGGGCTTCGATTTCGAAGGTGTTCATGTGACCGCTGATAATCAGGCGCAGATAATCGACGATAAAATCAAGCATGACGCTATCCGCGATGATGCGTGGGTAGCTGGCGAAGATCTCGCTCTCACGGGGATTTTCAATATCACGTTCCAGCGAAAACATCCCCATCTGCCGCGATTTCGCCATCAACCGATAAAGCAGAGCCAGCAGATCCATATACATTGCTTTGGTGTATTTGGAGCGACGAAACAGCAACGGCAGCGCCTTCAGCGTGCCTTTAATCGCTTTGCCATTATTGCCGACGATAAACGACCCAATCCCTGCACCGGCAATAATCACCAGTTCAGCGGGTTGATAGAGTGCTCCAAGGCTTCCACCGGTCATCAAATAACCGCCGAAAACTGTACCGAGAACAACCAGGTAACCTAATAAGATAAGCACGACATCATCCTTCCACTGTTGACCATGACAGGATGTTCAGTCGTCAGGCGTTAACGTGCGATTGGGGCAAAAAAAAGCAGCGGTACGTCGTTACCGCTGCTGGAATGTTGCGCCACACCGTATCAGTTAAACAGCCTGTACTCTCTGTTCATCCAGCAGTTGTGGGATAATATCGGCAGGATTCTGGGAAAGTTTACGTCTTTTTACTGCCCGGGATGGCGGTTGACATAAGCTGCAGGCAAAGCTGCCAACAGGCTGATGAGCGTGGGTAATAAAATTGCCGCCGCAGCAGTTGCAGCTGGAAAGTTGCAGTAATCCACTTTCAACAAACCGCACCAATGTCCAGGCACGGGTTAATGCCAGCAGCGGTCCTTCTTCTGCTTGCGGGCACTGTTCAAGGTATAAACGGTAGGCTTTGATCACCGCATCGACGCCATTACACAAACCGGTTTTCAGTAAAAACTGCCATGCATTACAGAACATCGAAGCATGAACGTTTTGTTCCCAGGTCATAAACCAGTCGGTTGAGAATGGCAGCATGCCTTTCGGCGGTGGGCTTCCGCGCAGTTCTTTATAAAGTTTTATCAGGCGTCCGCGACTTAACTGTGTTTCGCTTTCCAGCATCTGCAAACGAGCGCCCAGGGTGATCAATTCCATTGCCAGCTGAATATCCCGCGCTTCCTGAACAATGCTTTTTTCACTCATGATCAGGCCCTTTTCTTGCGCAGCGCTTCTTCAGGCTGATTAACATCATTCAGCAAGCGTGTTGAGAGCATGATGCCGGTATGAATTTGCTGGAGATCGTCAACGCGGGAATCTTGCGTCAACTGAGTAATCGTCTGGTGGCTGTCAAAACGGAAGTGACAAACCAGCTGATTGGTTTCTGCCAGCTTAACCATTTGCGGAAGAGTCAGTGCCGCTAATGTTGTCGCCATTTCTTCATTTATGCCGAGACGAAACATAGCGGACGCTTTGTCCTGAACAATCAGACGCTGTGCAAGTAGTAAATATGACAAGTTGATGTCATAGGTAATGACTCCAACTTATTGATAGTGTTTTATGTTCAGATAATGCCCGATGACTTTGTCATGCAGCTCCACCGAT
>NZ_JAYQWM010000052.1:0-29661 GCF_036662595.1 Escherichia sp. Lx600-2
GCTCATGATGTCCCTCTGGGATGCGCTCCGGATGAATATGATGATCTCATATCAGGAACTTGTTCGCACCTTCCTTAGCATGTGAATCAATTTAGCAGGTCACAAGACATGTGATTTTAGTCTTTTCGTTTTTAACTTTTTCTGTTGCGTAACGGAAAGTCAAAAAGTGAGCAAATTCCCGTCTCGCCGTAAACAATCAACCGGCGAAATGCTCACGGTTAGAATTGTCTCATGAACGGTACGGTTATTTCATAGGGATCAAGCAAAATGAATAACAATGAACCAGATACTCTGCCTGATCCCGCGATAGGCTATATCTTCCAGAATGATATTTTGGCGTTAAAGCAGGCATTTTCACTGCCTGATATTGATTATGCCGATATTTCCCAACGTGAACAGTTGGCCGCGGCATTAAAACGCTGGCCGTTGCTGGCAGAGTTTGCGCAACAAAAGTAGGGGATTGGTGAATGGCCGTACTGGGATTGCAGGGGGTGCGGGGAGGCGTGGGGACAACAACCATCACCGCCGCATTAGCCTGGTCATTACAAATGTTGGGAGAAAATGTCCTGGTGGTCGATGCCTGCCCGGACAACTTGTTGCGCCTGTCATTTAATGTTGATTTTACCCACCGTCAGGGCTGGGCCAGAGCGATGCTGGATGGCCAGGACTGGCGTGACGCTGGGTTGCGCTACACCTCGCAGCTCGATTTGCTACCTTTTGGTCAGTTATCCATTGAAGAACAAGAAAATCCACAGCACTGGCAAACCCGGCTGAGCGATATTTGCTCCGGCTTACAGCAACTAAAATCCAGCGGGCGTTACCAGTGGATTTTAATCGACTTACCGCGTGATGCCTCGCAGATAACCCACCAGCTGCTGAGTTTGTGCGATCACTCGCTGGCAATCGTCAATGTGGATGCCAACTGCCATATCCGACTGCATCAGCAAGCGCTGCCGGATGGCGCACATATTTTGATTAATGACTTCCGTATTGGCAGTCAGGTTCAGGACGATATTTACCAGCTTTGGTTGCAAAGCCAGCGCCGATTACTGCCGATGCTCATTCATCGTGATGAAGCGATGGCTGAATGCCTGGCGGCTAAGCAACCAGTAGGTGAATATCGCAGTGATGCGCTGGCGGCTGAAGAGATATTGACGCTGGCGAACTGGTGCCTGTTGAACTATTCCGGGCTGAAAACGCCAGTCGGGAGTGCATCATGAGTATCCTGACCCGGTGGTTGCTTATCCCGCCGGTCAACGCGCGGCTTATCGGGCGTTATCGCGATTATCGTCGTCACGGTGCGTCGGCTTTCAGCGCGACGCTCGGCTGTTTCTGGATGATCCTGGCCTGGATTTTTATTCCGCTGGAGCACCCGCGCTGGCAGCGTATTCGCGCAGAACATAAAAACCTGTATCCGCATATCAACGCCTCGCGTCCGCGTCCGCTGGACCCGGTCCGTTATCTCATTCAAACATGCTGGTTACTGATCGGTGCATCGCGCAAAGAAACGCCGAAACCGCGCAGGCGGGCATTTTCAGGTCTGCAGAATATTCGTGGACGTTACCATCAATGGATGAACGAGCTGCCTGAGCGCGTTAGCCATAAAACACAGCATCTTGATGAGAAAAAAGAGCTCGGTCATTTGAGTGCCGGGGCGCGGCGGTTGATCCTCGGTATCATCGTCACCTTCTCGCTGATTCTGGCGTTAATCTGCGTTACTCAGCCGTTTAACCCGCTGGCGCAGTTTATCTTCCTGATGCTGCTGTGGGGGGTAGCGCTGATCGTACGGCGGATGCCGGGGCGCTTTTCGGCGCTAATGTTGATTGTGCTGTCGCTGACCGTTTCTTGCCGTTATATCTGGTGGCGTTACACCTCTACGCTGAACTGGGACGATCCGGTCAGCCTGGTGTGCGGGCTTATTCTGCTGTTCGCTGAAACTTACGCGTGGATTGTGCTGGTGCTCGGCTACTTCCAGGTGGTATGGCCGCTGAATCGTCAGCCAGTACCACTGCCGAAAGATATGTCGCTGTGGCCGTCGGTGGATATCTTTGTCCCGACTTACAACGAAGATCTCAACGTGGTGAAAAATACCATTTACGCCTCGCTGGGTATCGACTGGCCGAAAGATAAGCTGAACATCTGGATCCTTGATGACGGCGGCAGGGAAGAGTTTCGCCAGTTTGCGCAAAACGTGGGGGTTAAATATATCGCCCGCACCACTCATGAACATGCGAAAGCGGGCAACATCAACAATGCGCTGAAATATGCCAAGGGCGAGTTCGTGTCGATTTTCGACTGCGACCATGTCCCCACACGTTCATTCCTGCAAATGACCATGGGCTGGTTCCTGAAAGAAAAACAACTGGCGATGATGCAGACGCCGCACCACTTCTTCTCACCGGACCCGTTTGAACGCAACCTGGGGCGTTTTCGTAAAACACCGAACGAAGGCACGCTGTTCTATGGTCTGGTGCAGGATGGCAACGATATGTGGGACGCCACTTTCTTCTGCGGTTCCTGTGCGGTGATTCGCCGTAAGCCGCTGGATGAAATTGGCGGCATTGCTGTCGAAACCGTGACTGAGGATGCGCATACTTCTCTGCGTTTGCACCGTCGTGGCTATACCTCCGCGTATATGCGTATTCCGCAGGCGGCGGGGCTGGCGACCGAAAGTCTGTCGGCGCATATCGGTCAGCGTATTCGCTGGGCGCGCGGGATGGTGCAAATCTTCCGTCTCGATAACCCGCTCACCGGTAAAGGGCTGAAGTTTGCTCAGCGGCTGTGCTACGTCAACGCCATGTTCCACTTCTTGTCGGGCATTCCACGGCTGATCTTCCTGACTGCGCCGCTGGCGTTCCTGCTGCTTCATGCCTACATCATCTATGCGCCAGCGTTGATGATCGCCCTATTCGTGCTGCCGCATATGATCCATGCCAGCCTGACCAACTCCAAGATCCAGGGCAAATATCGCCACTCTTTCTGGAGTGAAATCTACGAAACGGTGCTGGCGTGGTATATCGCACCACCGACGCTGGTGGCGCTGATTAACCCGCACAAAGGCAAATTTAACGTCACCGCCAAAGGTGGACTGGTGGAAGAAGAGTACGTCGACTGGGTGATCTCGCGGCCCTACATCTTCCTTGTCCTGCTCAACCTGGTGGGCGTTGCGGTAGGCATCTGGCGCTACTTCTATGGCCCGCCAACCGAGATGCTCACCGTGGTCGTCAGTATGGTGTGGGTATTCTACAACCTGATTGTTCTTGGCGGCGCAGTTGCAGTATCGGTAGAAAGCAAACAGGTACGCCGATCGCACCGCGTGGAGATGACGATGCCCGCGGCAATTGCCCGCGAAGATGGTCACCTCTTTTCGTGTACCGTTCAGGATTTCTCCGACGGTGGTTTGGGGATCAAGATCAACGGTCAGGCGCAGATTCTGGAAGGGCAGAAAGTGAATCTGTTGCTTAAACGCGGTCAGCAGGAATACGTCTTCCCGACCCAGGTGGCGCGCGTGATGGGTAATGAAGTTGGGCTGAAATTAATGCCGCTCACCACCCAGCAACATATCGATTTTGTGCAGTGTACGTTTGCCCGTGCGGATACATGGGCGCTCTGGCAGGACAGCTATCCGGAAGATAAGCCGCTGGAAAGTCTGCTGGATATTCTGAAGCTCGGCTTCCGTGGCTACCGCCATCTGGCGGAGTTTGCGCCTTCTTCGGTGAAGGGCATATTCCGTGTGCTGACTTCTCTGGTTTCCTGGGTTGTATCGTTTATTCCGCGCCGCCCGGAGCGGAGCGAAACGGCACAACCATCGGATCAGGCTTTGGCTCAACAATGATGATAACGCGATGAAAAGAAAACTATTCTGGATTTGTGCAGTGGCTATGGGGATGAGTGCGTTCCCCTCTTTCATGACGCAGGCGACGCCAGCAACGCAACCACTGATCAATGCTGAGCCAGCTGTAGCCGCCCAGACGGAACAAAATCCGCAGGTGGGGCAAGTGATGCCGGGCGTGCAGGGCGCTGATGCGCCAGTCGTGGCGCAGAACGGTCCTTCGCGTGATGTGAAGCTGACCTTTGCGCAAATTGCGCCGCCGCCGGGCAGCATGGTGCTACGTGGCATTAACCCGAACGGCAGCATTGAGTTTGGTATGCGCAGCGATGAAGTGGTGACGAAGGCGATGCTCAACCTAGAATACACGCCATCGCCATCGTTACTGCCTGTCCAGTCGCAGTTAAAGGTTTATCTCAATGATGAACTGATGGGCGTGCTGCCAGTGACCAAAGAACAGTTGGGTAAAAAAACGCTGGCGCAAATGCCCATTAATCCACTGTTTATTACCGACTTCAACCGTGTGCGGCTGGAGTTTGTCGGCCATTATCAGGACGTGTGCGAAAACCCGGCCAGCACCACGCTTTGGCTGGATGTTGGGCGGAGCAGTGGACTGGATCTGACCTATCAGACCCTGAATGTGAAGAATGACCTGTCACACTTCCCGGTGCCATTCTTTGACCCGCGTGATAACCGCACCAACACCTTGCCGATGGTCTTTGCGGGTGCGCCGGATGTTGGGCTGCAACAAGCATCTGCCATTGTCGCCTCGTGGTTTGGTTCGCGTTCTGGCTGGCGTGGGCAGAACTTCCCGGTGCTCTATAACCAACTGCCGGATCGCAATGCCATTGTCTTTGCAACCAACGACAAACGGCCGGACTTCCTGCGCGATCATCCGGCGGTAAAAGCCCCGTTGATTGAGATGATTAACCATCCGCAGAATCCTTACGTCAAACTGCTGGTGGTGTTTGGTCGTGACGACAAAGACCTGTTGCAGGCAGCGAAAGGTATCGCTCAGGGTAACATTCTGTTCCGTGGTGAAAGCGTGGTAGTGAATGAAGTGAAACCGCTGCTACCGCGTAAGCCGTACGATGCGCCGAACTGGGTGCGTACCGATCGTCCGGTCACCTTTGGTGAACTGAAAACCTATGAAGAACAGTTACAATCCAGCGGTCTTGAGCCAGCAGCGATTAATGTTTCGCTAAACCTGCCGCCAGATCTCTACCTGATGCGCAGTACCGGCATTGATATGGATATTAATTACCGCTACACCATGCCGCCGGTGAAAGACAGTTCGCGGATGGATATCAGCCTGAATAACCAGTTCCTGCAATCCTTCAACCTGAGCAGCAAACAGGAGGCGAATCGCCTGCTGCTGCGGATTCCGGTATTACAAGGTTTGCTGGATGGCAAAACGGATGTCTCTATTCCGGCGCTGAAACTGGGCGCGACCAACCAGCTGCGCTTCGACTTTGAGTATATGAACCCGATGCCGGGCGGTTCGGTGGATAACTGTATTACCTTCCAGCCGGTGCAGAATCATGTGGTGATTGGTGACGACTCCACCATCGACTTCTCGAAGTATTACCACTTCATCCCGATGCCGGATCTACGCGCCTTTGCTAACGCGGGCTTCCCATTCAGCCGGATGGCGGATCTGTCGCAAACCATCACCGTGATGCCGAAAACGCCTAACGAAGCACAGATGGAAACGTTGCTGAATACTGTTGGTTTTATCGGCGCACAGACGGGCTTCCCGGCGATTAATCTGACGGTGACCGATGATGGCAGCACCATTCAGGGCAAAGATGCCGACATCATGATCATCGGTGGTATCCCGGACAAACTGAAAGACGATAAGCAGATCGACCTATTGGTGCAGGCGACCGAAAGCTGGGTGAAAACACCGATGCGCCAGACCCCGTTCCCCGGCATTGTGCCGGACGAGAGCGATCGCGCGGCAGAAACCCAGTCAACGCTGACCTCTTCCGGTGCGATGGCGGCGGTGATTGGCTTCCAGTCGCCGTATAACGACCAGCGCAGCGTGATTGCGCTGCTGGCAGATAGCCCACGCGGTTATGAAATGCTTAACAATGCGGTGAACGATAGCGGCAAACGCGCCACCATGTTCGGTTCGGTCGCGGTGATCCGCGAGTCCGGTATCAACAGCCTACGTGTTGGCGACGTTTATTACGTAGGTCATCTGCCGTGGTTCGAGCGCTTGTGGTATGCGCTGGCAAACCATCCGATTCTGCTGGCGGTGCTGGCGGCTATCAGTGTGATATTGCTGGCATGGGTACTGTGGCGTCTGCTGCGTATTATTAGTCGTCGTCGTCTTAACCCGGATAACGAGTAATTGAAGATGAATGTGTTGCGTAGTGGAATCGTGACGATGCTGCTGTTGGCTGCCTTTAGTGTTCAGGCAGCCTGTACCTGGCCTGCCTGGGAGCAGTTTAAAAAGGATTACATCAGTCAGGAAGGGCGCGTCATCGACCCCAGCGACGCGCGCAAAATCACCACCTCTGAAGGGCAAAGTTACGGCATGTTCTTTGCCCTGGCGGCTAACGACCGTGCAGCTTTCGATAATATTCTCGACTGGACGCAGAACAATCTCGCTCAGGGTTCTTTAAAAGAACGTTTGCCCGCCTGGCTGTGGGGCAAGAAAGAGAACAGTAAGTGGGAAGTGCTGGACAGCAATTCGGCCTCCGATGGTGATGTCTGGATGGCCTGGTCGTTGCTGGAGGCGGGGCGTTTGTGGAAAGAGCAGCGTTATACCGACATCGGCAGCGCGTTGCTAAAACGTATTGCGCGGGAGGAAGTGGTGACGGTGCCTGGGCTGGGTTCCATGTTGTTACCGGGCAAAGTGGGTTTTGCAGAGGATAACAGCTGGCGTTTTAACCCCAGCTACCTGCCGCCGACGCTGGCGCAGTATTTCACCCGCTTTGGCGCGCCGTGGACCACGCTGCGCGAAACCAATCAACGTTTATTGCTGGAAACCGCCCCGAAAGGCTTTTCGCCAGACTGGGTGCGCTATGAGAAAGACAAAGGCTGGCAGCTAAAAGCCGAAAAAACATTGATCAGCAGCTACGACGCTATCCGCGTTTACATGTGGGTAGGCATGATGCCTGACAGCGATCCGCAGAAAGCGCGGATGCTCAACCGGTTTAAACCGATGGCGACATTCACCGAGAAAAACGGTTATCCGCCGGAAAAAGTAGATGTGGCTACGGGGAAAGCGCAGGGTAAAGGACCGGTCGGTTTTTCTGCCGCCATGCTGCCCTTTTTACAAAACCGTGATGCGCAGGCCGTTCAGCGCCAGCGCGTGGCCGATAACTTTCCCGGCAGCGATGCCTATTACAACTATGTGCTGACCCTGTTCGGACAAGGCTGGGATCAACACCGTTTCCGCTTCTCGACAAAAGGTGAGTTATTACCTGACTGGGGCCAGGAATGCGCAAATTCACACTAAACATATTCACGCTTTCCCTCGGTCTGGCCGTCATGCCGATGGTCGAGGCAGCACCAACCGCTCAGCAACAGTTGTTGGAGCAAGTTCGGTTAGGCGAAGCGACCCATCGTGAAGATCTGGTGCAACAGTCGTTATATCGGCTGGAACTTATTGATCCGAATAACCCGGACGTCGTTGCCGCCCGTTTCCGTTCTTTGTTACGTCAGGGCGATATTGATGGCGCGCAAAAACAGCTCGATCGGCTGTCGCAGTTAGCGCCGAGTTCAAATGCGTATAAATCGTCGCGGACTACGATGCTACTTTCCACGCCGGATGGTCGTCAGGCACTGCAACAGGCAAGATTGCAGGCGACTACCGGTCATGCGGAAGAAGCTGTGGCGAGTTACAACAAACTGTTCAACGGTGCGCCGCCGGAAGGTGACATTGCTGTCGAGTACTGGAGTACGGTGGCGAAAATTCCGGCTCGCCGTGGCGAAGCGATTAATCAGTTAAAACGCATCAATGCGGATGCACCGGGCAATACGGGCCTGCAAAACAATCTGGCGCTATTGCTGTTTAGTAGCGATCGCCGTGACGAAGGTTTTGCCGTCCTGGAACAGATGGCGAAATCGAACGCCGGGCGCGAAGGGGCCTCTAAAATCTGGTACGGGCAGATTAAAGACATGCCCGTCAGTGATGCCAGTGTGTCGGCGCTGAAAAAATATCTTTCGATCTTTAGTGATGGCGATAGCGTGGCGGCTGCGCAATCGCAACTGGCAGAACAGCAAAAACAGCTGGCCGATCCTGCTTTCCGCGCTCGTGCGCAAGGTTTAGCGGCGGTGGACTCTGGTATGGCGGGTAAAGCCATTCCCGAACTACAACAGGCAGTGCGGGCGAACCCGAAAGACAGTGAGGCTCTGGGGGCGCTGGGCCAGGCATATTCACAGAAAGGCGATCGCGCCAATGCAGTGGCGAATCTGGAAAAAGCCCTCGCACTGGACCCGCACAGCAGCAACAACGACAAATGGAACAGTCTGCTGAAAGTAAACCGCTACTGGCTGGCGATCCAGCAGGGCGATGCAGCGCTGAAAGCCAATAATCCTGACCGGGCAGAACGCCTGTTCCAGCAGGCGCGTAATGTCGATAACACCGACAGTTATGCAGTGCTGGGGCTGGGCGATGTGGCGATGGCGCGAAAAGATTATCCCGCCGCCGAACGTTATTATCAGCAGACCTTGCGTATGGACAGCGGCAACACTAACGCCGTGCGTGGGCTGGCGAATATTTACCGCCAGCAGTCGCCAGAAAAAGCTGAAGCGTTTATCGCCTCGCTCTCTGCCAGCCAGCGGCGCAGCATTGATGATATCGAACGTAGCCTGCAGAACGACCGTCTGGCACAGCAGGCAGAGGCACTGGAAAACCAGGGCAAATGGGCGCAGGCGGCAGCACTTCAGCGGCAACGACTGGCGCTGGACCCCGGCAGCGTATGGATTACTTACCGACTTTCGCAGGATCTCTGGCAGGCCGGACAACGCAGCCAGGCCGATACGTTAATGCGCAATCTGGCGCAGCAGAAGCCGAACGACCCGGAGCAGGTTTACGCTTACGGGCTGTACCTCTCTGGTCATGACCAGGACAGAGCGGCGCTGGCGCATATCAACAGCCTGCCGCGTGCGCAGTGGAGCAGCAATATTCAGGAGCTGGTTAATCGACTGCAAAGCGATCAGGTGCTGGAAACCGCTAATCGCCTGCGAGAAAGCGGCAAAGAGGCAGAAGCGGAAGCGATGCTGCACCAGCAACCGCCTTCCTCGCGTATTGACCTCACGCTGGCTGACTGGGCGCAACAACGACGTGATTACACCGCCGCCCGCGCTGCGTATCAAAATGTCCTGACGCGGGAGCCAACTAACGCCGATGCCATTCTGGGGCTGACGGAAGTGGATATTGCTGCCGGTGACACAGCGGCGGCACGTAGCCAGCTGGCGAAACTGCCCGCTACTGATAACGCCTCGCTGAACACACAGCGGCGCGTGGCGCTGGCGCAGGCGCAGCTTGGAGATACCGCAGCGGCGCAGCAGACGTTTAATAAGTTGATCCCGCAGGCAAAATCTCAGCCACCGTCGATGGAAAGCGCGATGGTGCTGCGCGACGGTGCGAAGTTTGAAGCGCAGGCGGGCGATCCAAAGCAGGCGCTGGAAACCTACAAAGACGCCATGGTCGCATCCGGTGTGACTACGACGCGTCCGCAGGATAACGACACCTTTACCCGACTGACCCGTAACGACGAGAAAGATGACTGGCTGAAACGCGGCGTGCGCAGCGATGCGGCGGACCTCTATCGCCAGCAGGATCTTAACGTCACCCTTGAGCATGATTATTGGGGATCGAGCGGCACCGGTGGTTACTCCGATCTGAAAGCGCACACCACTATGTTGCAGGTGGACGCGCCGTATTCTGACGGGCGGATGTTCTTTCGCAGTGATTTCGTCAATATGAACGTCGGCAGTTTCTCCACTAATGCCGATGGTAAATGGGATGACAACTGGGGCACCTGTACATTACAGGACTGTAGCGGCAACCGCAGCCAGTCGGATTCCGGTGCCAGCGTGGCGGTCGGCTGGCGAAATGACGTCTGGAGCTGGGATATCGGCACCACGCCGATGGGCTTCAACGTGGTGGATGTGGTCGGCGGCATCAGTTACAGCGATGATATCGGGCCGCTGGGTTACACCGTTAACGCCCACCGTCGGCCCATCTCCAGTTCTTTGCTGGCCTTTGGTGGGCAAAAAGACTCCCCGAGTAATACCGGGAAAAAATGGGGCGGTGTGCGTGCGGACGGCGTGGGGCTAAGCCTGAGCTACGATAAAGGTGAAGCAAACGGCGTCTGGGCATCGCTTAGTGGCGACCAGTTAACCGGTAAAAATGTCGAAGATAACTGGCGCGTGCGCTGGATGACGGGCTATTACTATAAGGTCATTAACCAGAACAATCGCCGCGTCACAATCGGCCTGAACAACATGATCTGGCATTACGACAAAGATCTGAGTGGCTACTCACTCGGTCAGGGCGGTTACTACAGTCCGCAGGAATACCTGTCGTTTGCCATACCGGTGATGTGGCGGGAGCGCACGGAAAACTGGTCGTGGGAGCTGGGGGCGTCTGGCTCGTGGTCGCATTCACGCACCAAAACCATGCCGCGTTATCCGCTGATGAATCTGATCCCGACCGACTGGCAGGAAGAAGCTGCGCGGCAATCCAACGATGGCGGCAGCAGCCAGGGCTTCGGCTATACGGCGCGGGCATTACTTGAACGACGTGTTACTTCCAACTGGTTTGTCGGCACGGCAATTGATATCCAGCAGGCGAAAGATTACGCCCCCAGCCATTTCCTGCTCTACGTACGTTATTCCGCCGCCGGATGGCAGGGTGACATGGATTTACCGCCGCAGCCGCTGATACCTTACGCCGACTGGTAAGTTTTCAGATAGCGCCTCTCTTAATGCCGCTGCGATCGGGTATACTCGGGCGGCAATCTGGGATTTCCGGGGGGAGACAATTTGCGCGTAAGTCGCTCGTTAACAATCAAGCAGATGGCAATGGTGGCAGCCGTTGTCCTGGTGTTCGTTTTTATTTTTTGCACCGTTTTGCTGTTCCATCTGGTCCAGCAGAATCGCTATAACACGGCTACGCAACTGGAAAGCATTGCTCGCTCTGTCCGCGAACCTTTATCTTCAGCTATTTTGAAAGGCGATATTCCCGAAGCGGAAGCTATTCTTGCCAGCATTAAACCGGCAGGCGTGGTCAGCCGTGCCGATGTAGTGCTGCCCAACCAGTTCCAGGCGCTGCGTAAAAGTTTTATTCCAGAGCGTCCGGTGCCGGTAATGGTTACTCGCCTGTTTGAGCTACCGGTTCAAATCTCCCTGGGCGTCTACTCGCTCGAACGTCCGGCAAATCCGCAGCCAATTGCCTATCTGGTGCTACAGGCGGATTCCTTCCGTATGTATAAGTTCGTGATGAGCACCCTCTCAACGTTAGTGACCATTTACTTACTTTTGTCGTTAATATTGACGGTGGCGATTAGCTGGTGCATTAACCGCCTGATTTTGCATCCGTTACGCAATATTGCTCGCGAACTTAACGCCATCCCAGCCCAGGAGCTTGTTGGTCACCAACTGGCATTACCGCGTCTGCATCAGGACGATGAAATCGGTATGTTGGTGCGCAGTTACAACCTCAACCAGCAATTGCTGCAGCGCCATTATGAAGAACAGAACGAAAATGCGATGCGCTTCCCGGTGTCGGATTTGCCGAACAAAGCCTTGCTGATGGAGATGCTGGAGCAGGTTGTCGCGCGTAAACAAACCACCGCGCTGATGATCATCACCTGTGAAACCCTGCGTGATACTGCGGGTGTGCTGCAAGAGGCGCAACGAGAAATTCTGCTGCTGACGCTGGTGGAAAAACTCAAATCGGTACTGTCGCCACGTATGATCCTCGCGCAGATTAGCGGTTATGACTTTGCTGTCATTGCCAACGGTGTACAGGAACCGTGGCACGCAATCACTTTGGGTCAGCAAGTGCTCACTATCATGAGCGAGCGCCTGCCGATTGAACGTATTCAACTCCGTCCGCACTGTAGCATTGGCGTGGCGATGTTCTACGGCGATCTCACCGCCGAACAGCTTTACAGTCGCGCTATTTCTGCGGCATTTACCGCTCGCCATAAAGGCAAGAATCAGATTCAGTTCTTTGATCCGCAGCAGATGGAAGCTGCCCAGAAGCGGTTGACGGAAGAGAGCGATATCCTTAATGCACTGGAAAATCATCAGTTTGCTATTTGGTTACAGCCACAGGTCGAGATGACCAGCGGTAAACTGGTCAGTGCGGAAGTGTTACTGCGTATCCAGCAACCGGATGGCAGTTGGGACCTGCCGGATGGCTTAATCGATCGCATTGAGTGCTGTGGGCTGATGGTTACCGTCGGTCACTGGGTGCTGGAAGAGTCCTGTCGACTGTTGGCTGCCTGGCAAGAGCGCGGCATTATGCTGCCCTTGTCGGTAAACCTCTCTGCGCTGCAACTGATGCACCCGAATATGGTGGCGGATATGCTGGAACTGTTAACCCGCTATCGCATTCAGCCGGGAACACTGATTCTGGAAGTGACAGAAAGCCGACGTATTGACGACCCTCATGCTGCGGTGGCAATCCTCCGTCCGCTGCGCAATGCCGGAGTTCGGGTGGCGCTGGATGATTTCGGCATGGGCTACGCAGGGCTGCGTCAGCTGCAGCATATGAAATCGTTGCCAATCGACGTACTGAAAATCGACAAAATGTTTGTTGAAGGCTTGCCGGAAGATAGCAGCATGATTGCTGCAATTATCATGCTGGCGCAGAGCCTGAACTTACAAATGATTGCCGAAGGTGTGGAGACTGAAGCACAACGCGACTGGCTGGCAAAAGCGGGCGTTGGTATTGCCCAGGGCTTCCTTTTTGCTCGCCCACTCCCTATTGAAATCTTCGAAGAGAGTTACCTGGAAGAAAAGTAGCTACCCCAAACTGATTACAAAACTTTAAAAAGTGCTGGTTTGTGCGAGCCAGCTCAAACTTTTTAACCTTTTTGTTTCAATTATGATCCAGGTACATTTCTGTGATGTTGTCTGGGTGTTATTTTAAGGCCGCAGGTACCCCATAACCTTACAAGACCTGTGGTTTTACTAAAGGACACCCTATGAAAACCTCTCTGTTTAAAAGCCTTTACTTTCAGGTCCTGACAGCGATAGCCATTGGTATTCTCCTTGGCCATTTCTATCCTGAAATAGGCGAGCAAATGAAACCGCTTGGCGACGGCTTCGTTAAGCTCATTAAGATGATCATCGCTCCTGTCATCTTTTGTACCGTCGTAACGGGCATCGCGGGCATGGAAAGCATGAAGGCGGTCGGTCGTACCGGCGCAGTCGCACTGCTTTACTTTGAAATTGTCAGTACCATCGCGCTGATTATTGGTCTTATCATCGTTAACGTCGTGCAGCCTGGTGCCGGAATGAACGTCGATCTGGCAACGCTTGATGCGAAAGCGGTAGCGGTTTACGCCGATCAGGCGAAAGACCAGGGCATTGTCGCCTTCATTATGGATGTCATCCCGGCGAGCGTCATTGGCGCATTTGCCAGCGGTAACATTCTGCAGGTGCTGCTGTTTGCCGTACTGTTTGGTTTTGCGCTCCACCGTCTGGGCAGCAAAGGCCAACTGATTTTTAACGTGATCGAAAGTTTCTCGCAGGTCATCTTCGGCATCATCAATATGATCATGCGTCTGGCACCTATTGGTGCGTTCGGGGCAATGGCGTTTACCATCGGTAAATACGGCGTCGGCACACTGGTGCAACTAGGGCAGCTGATTATCTGTTTCTACATAACCTGTATCCTGTTTGTGGTGCTGGTATTGGGTTCAATCGCTAAAGCGACTGGTTTCAGTATCTTCAAATTTATCCGCTACATCCGTGAAGAACTGCTGATTGTACTGGGGACTTCATCTTCCGAGTCGGCGCTGCCGCGTATGCTCGACAAGATGGAGAAACTCGGCTGCCGTAAATCGGTGGTGGGGCTGGTCATCCCGACAGGCTACTCGTTTAACCTTGATGGCACATCGATATACCTGACAATGGCGGCGGTGTTTATTGCCCAGGCCACTAACAGTCAGATGGATATCGTCCACCAAATCACGCTGTTAATCGTGTTGCTGCTTTCTTCTAAAGGGGCGGCAGGGGTAACGGGTAGTGGCTTTATCGTGCTGGCGGCGACGCTCTCTGCGGTGGGCCATTTGCCGGTAGCGGGTCTGGCGCTGATCCTCGGTATCGACCGCTTTATGTCAGAAGCTCGTGCGCTGACTAACCTGGTCGGTAACGGCGTAGCGACCATTGTCGTTGCTAAGTGGGTGAAAGAACTGGACCACAAAAAACTGGACGATGTGCTGAATAATCGTGCGCCGGATGGCAAAACGCACGAATTATCCTCTTAATCTCATCACTTATGCCCGCACTCCCTTCCCCGAGTGCGGGTGTTTGCGCATAATTGACCCCTGTGCCTGAACTTACCACCTGGGTGAGTTCAGGTTTATTTCACTTCTTCCGTGACATTTTCATGTTCTTGCGGTCTAACACGAAGTGTTTTTAACGTCATTTAGACTGACCGACAACGGGCAGTTTTTTTATTACCAGGATAGTTGATCAGGGGTTCACATGCAGGGCACAAAAATTCGACTTTTAGCGGGCGGTTTGCTGATGATGGCCACTGCTGGCTATGTGCAGGCAGATGCGCTCCAGCCTGATCCAGCATGGCAACAGGGGACGCTTTCCAACGGTTTACAGTGGCAAGTGCTGACCACCCCCCAGCGTCCCAGCGATCGTGTTGAAATTCGCCTGCTGGTTAATACCGGTTCGCTCGCCGAAAGTACACAACAGAGCGGTTACAGTCACGCCATCCCTCGTATTGCGCTAACGCAAAGCGGTGGCCTTGACGCAGCACAGGCGCGTTCATTGTGGCAGCAGGGGATCGACCCTAAACGCCCGATGCCGCCGGTAATTGTCTCTTATGACACCACGCTGTTTAATCTGAGTTTGCCCAATAACCGTAACGACTTGCTGAAAGAAGCGCTCTCTTATCTGGCAAATGCCACTGGCAAACTGACCATCACACCAGAAACCATCAACCACGCGCTGCAAAGTCAGGACATGGTGGCAACCTGGCCTGCCGATACTAAAGAGGGCTGGTGGCGCTATCGTCTGAAAGGGTCAACCTTGTTAGGTCACGATCCTGCCGATCCGCTGAAACAACCCGTTGAAGCGGAAAAGATTAAAGATTTCTATCAGAAATGGTACACCCCGGATGCAATGACGCTGCTGGTGGTGGGAAACGTGGATGCGCGCTCGGTTGTCGACCAAATCAACAAAACGTTTGGCGAACTGAAAGGCAAACGTGAAACACCGGCTCCGGTGCCGACGCTTTCTCCGCTGCGTGCGGAAGCGGTGAGTATTATGACTGACGCGGTGCGTCAGGACCGGTTATCTATCATGTGGGATACGCCGTGGCAGCCGATTCGTGAATCAGCCGCACTGCTGCGCTACTGGCGTGCGGACCTGGCCCGTGAGGCGCTGTTCTGGCATGTTCAGCAAGCGTTAAGCGCCAGTAACAGCAAAGACATCGGTCTTGGATTTGACTGCCGTGTGCTGTATCTGCGTGCGCAGTGTGCCATCAACATCGAATCACCAAACGACAAGCTGAACAGCAACCTTAATCTGGTGGCGCGTGAACTGGCGAAGGTTCGCGATAAAGGTCTGCCGGAAGAAGAGTTCAATGCGTTAGTGGCGCAAAAGAAACTGGAGCTGCAGAAACTGTTTGCCGCCTATGCACGAGCTGATACCGATATTCTGATGGGTCAGCGGATGCGTTCGTTGCAAAATCAGGTCGTCGATATCGCGCCGGAGCAGTATCAGAAACTGCGGCAGGATTTCCTTAACAGCCTGACTGTGGAGATGTTAAATCAGGATCTGCGTCAGCAGTTGTCGAATGATATGGCGTTAATACTGCTGCAGCCGAAAGGCGAGCCGGAATTTAACATGAAAGCGTTGCAGGCGGCCTGGGATCAAATCATGGCCCCATCTACCGCCGCTGCGACCACCTCTGTCGCCACGGATGACGTACATCCTGAAGTGACGGATATTCCACCTGCACAGTAATGCCTGATGGTGATGAGTTAGCACAACCATCAGGTATTTATGGATGAGCTGGATAGAGGGGTAACACTTTATCCAGCCTTTTGCATATGCTGCGTTTACGCTGGCATCGCCTCACGCGGGATAATCGCGCCGCGATACTGAATAACGGTACTTGCGGTCAGGTGCCCGCGTTTCGCTGCGTTTTCCGCACTGCCGCCCGTCAAACGTACCGCCAGATAACCGGCACTGAAAGAGTCGCCAGCTGCGGTGGTATCGATCACTTTTTCTTTCGGCAGTTTCACCGCCGGAACATCCACTAACCCTTCGCCAGCAATGGACACCAGGCAAGAATCCGCCCCGCGTTTCACCACCACTTCTTTCACGCCCGCGTTATGGGTGCGCGCAATGACGTCTTCCACCGGCTGTTGACCCCACAGCGCGTCTTCATCGTCCAGCGTCAGGAAGGCGATATCCGTGCATTCCAGCATTTGTTGGTACACCTGCTGTGTCTCTTCTTTGCTGGCCCACAGGCGCGGACGATAGTTATTGTCGAAAATCACTTTTCCGCCGTTGGCGCGGCATTCGCGCAGCAGGGAAAGCAGCTTTTCGCGGCTGGTCGGGCTTAAGATCGCCAGGCTAATCCCGCTCAGGTAGAGATAATCGAAATTCGCCAGCTCTGCACAAATCGCCGCAGACTGCTCGCTCTCCAGCCAGAATTTGGCAGCGGCTTCGTTACGCCAGTAGTAGAACGTACGTTCACCGGTGCTGTCGGTTTCAATGTAGTAAAGGCCCGGCAGACGGTTTTCCATCCGTTGGGTCAGGGAAGTATCAACGTTCTCGCCGTGCCAGGCGTCCAGCATCTGCTGGCTAAAACTGTCCGTTCCCAGCGCCGTTATGTAATGAACGGTTAATGCCGCAGGATCGACCTGACGGGCGATATAGACGGAAGTGTTCAGGGTATCGCCGCCGAAACCGCGCTTAACGTCCGCGCCTTTCTCGGAAAGCTCAATCATGCATTCGCCAATCACGGCAATCTTTTTGGACATAGTCGTGAACCTGATCTGTAAAAAATTAGCGTTAGTTTGCGCTGTGGTGGTTTGCTGGTCAACCATATTAAAACAGTGTTCCATTATTTTTTTGAGCCAGAACGTATTCCTGAAAGATTCCGTTGTGGAGAGGGGAAATTTACCCCGGCCAGGCGGTAAAGTTCTGCCCTTGCGCGCCGATAATCTTTGTCGAGTCCGGGCAGCATCACTTTTAAACACAGGACATCTTTGATGATAAGGCAGGTTATCCAGCGAATAAGCAACCCTGAAGCAAGCATCGAGAGCTTGCAGGAACGGCGTTTTTGGTTGCAGTGTGAGCGTGCTTACACCTGGCAGCCGATCTATCAAACATGCGGGCGGTTAATGGCCGTGGAGCTATTAACGGTGGTCACGCATCCCTTGAACCCTTCGCAACGCCTGCCGCCGGATCGCTATTTTACTGAAATCACCGTCAGCCATCGGATGGAGGTTGTGAAAGAGCAGATTGATTTGCTGGCGCATAAAGCCGACTTCTTTATAGAGCACGGCCTGCTGGCATCGGTCAATATTGATGGCCCTACGCTCATCGCCCTGCGTCAGCAACCAAAAATCCTGCGCCAAATTGAGCGTCTTCCCTGGCTGCGTTTCGAACTGGTGGAGCATATCCGTCTGCCGAAAGATTCAACCTTTGCCTCGATGTGTGAATTTGGCCCGCTGTGGCTGGATGATTTTGGTACCGGGATGGCAAATTTCTCTGCACTAAGTGAAGTGCGTTATGACTACATCAAAATCGCGCGAGAACTGTTTGTGATGCTGCGTCAGTCGCCGGAAGGACGCACACTCTTTTCTCAGCTTTTACATCTAATGAATCGCTATTGTCGCGGGGTGATTGTCGAGGGCGTAGAAACGCCGGAAGAGTGGCGTGATGTACAGAACTCGCCCGCATTCGCCGCACAAGGCTGGTTTCTTTCACGCCCGGCACCGATAGAAACGCTGAATACGGCGGTTCTGGCGCTATAAGCTGCCTCATTTTCCGCCTGGCTGGACTATCTTTAGGACTGGCACAGGAAGAATATGAGGAAGCGAACGATGAGCAAGGCAGGCAAAATAACCGCTGCGATTTCAGGGGCTTTCTTGTTGTTGATTGTCGTGGCGATCATTTTGATTGCAACTTTTGACTGGAATCGACTCAAACCGACCATCAACCAGAAAGTCTCTGCGGAGTTGAATCGTCCGTTCGCTATCCGTGGCGATCTGGGCGTGGTGTGGGAGCGGCAAAAGCAAGAAACTGGCTGGCGCAGCTGGGTGCCGTGGCCCCATGTACACGCGGAAGACATCATTCTTGGCAATCCACCGGATATTCCCGAAGTCACGATGGTGCATTTGCCACGCGTAGAGGCAACGCTGGCCCCGCTGGCGCTGCTGACCAAAACGGTCTGGCTGCCGTGGATCAAGCTCGAAAAGCCCGACGCGCGCCTGATTCGCCTCTCTGAAAAGAACAATAACTGGACGTTTAATCTTGCCAACGATGACAACAAAAACGCGAATGCAAAGCCGTCGGCGTGGTCGTTTCGGCTGGATAATATTCTGTTCGATCAAGGGCGGATCGCCATTGATGACAAAGTAAGCAAAGCGGATCTGGAAATTTTTGTCGATCCGTTAGGCAAGCCGCTGCCGTTCAGCGAAGTTACTGGATCGAAAGGTAAAGCGGATACAGAAAAGGTGGGCGATTACGTTTTTGGCCTGAAGGCGCAGGGACGTTATAACGGTGAACCGCTCACTGGTACGGGAAAAATAGGAGGTATGCTGGCGCTGCGTGGCGAAGGGACGCCGTTTCCGGTACAGGCTGATTTCCGTTCAGGTAATACCCGTGTTGCTTTTGATGGCGTCGTGAATGACCCAATGAAGATGGGCGGTGTCGATTTACGGCTTAAATTTTCTGGCGATTCACTGGGTGATCTCTATGAACTGACGGGCGTTCTGCTGCCCGATACCCCGCCGTTTGAAACAGATGGTCGGCTGGTAGCGAAAATCGACACTGAAAAATCGTCGGTCTTTGATTATCGCGGTTTTAATGGGCGCATTGGCGATAGCGATATCCACGGTTCTCTGATCTACACCACCGGCAAGCCACGACCAAAACTCGAAGGTGATGTCGAGTCGCGGCAATTGCGGCTGGCGGACCTGGGACCGTTGATTGGCGTTGATTCCGGGAAAGGGGCTGAAAAGTCGAAACGGTCTGAACAGAAGAAGGGCGAAAAAAGCGTTCAGCCTGCGGGCAAAGTGCTGCCTTATGACCGCTTCGAAACCGATAAATGGGACGTTATGGATGCCGATGTTCGCTTCAAAGGGCGGCGCATTGAGCATGGCAGTAGCCTGCCGATTAGCGATCTTTCTACTCATATCATCCTCAAAAATGCTGACCTGCGCCTGCAACCGCTGAAATTTGGCATGGCGGGCGGCAGCATTGCGGCGAATATTCATCTGGAAGGCGATAAAAAGCCGATGCAGGGGCGGGCAGATATTCAGGCTCGTCGACTGAAACTGAAAGAACTGATGCCCGATGTGGAACTGATGCAGAAGACGCTGGGGGAAATGAACGGTGACGCGGAACTACGCGGTAGCGGTAACTCGGTGGCGGCGCTTTTAGGCAACAGTAACGGCAACCTGAAACTGTTGATGAATGACGGGCTGGTGAGCCGCAACCTGATGGAGATTGTTGGGCTGAATGTCGGCAACTACATTGTCGGTGCGATATTTGGTGACGATGAGGTGCGGGTGAACTGCGCGGCGGCGAATCTGAATATTGCCAACGGCGTGGCGCGCCCGCAGATTTTTGCTTTCGATACTGAGAACGCGTTGATTAACGTTACCGGCACGGCAAGTTTTGCTTCGGAACAGCTGGATTTGACTATTGATCCGGAGAGTAAAGGAATTCGGATTATCACACTGCGTTCGCCGCTGTATGTGCGTGGGACGTTTAAAAATCCGCAGGCTGGGGTGAAAGCCGGACCGCTGATTGCCCGTGGTGCTGTTGCTGCGGCACTGGCAACGCTGGTAACACCGGCGGCGTTATTGGCACTGATCTCACCTTCCGAAGGGGAGGCTAATCAGTGTCGGACGATATTGTCGCAGATGAAGAAGTGATGATAATTGCCGGATGTCTGACATCCGGCAATTAAACAGATTTAGATTGTTGGCAAAGTGTGCTTTGTTCATGCCGGATGCGGCGTGAACGCCTTATCCGGCCTACAAATCCTTGCGAATTCAATATATTGTATGGAAATTCAGGCCTGATAAGCGTAGCGCATCAGGCTTTTCACTCTTATTACAACGACTGATGTCGCGTCTCATGGGTCAGCAGCAGGGCGATTAACGTCAAGCCAGCCATCGCCGCCAGATATAACCCCACCGCACCTAACCCGTAGTTAGTCTGCAACCAGGCTGCGATATACGGCGCAACGGAAGCCCCGAGAATCGACGCTACGTTGTAAGAGAACGATGCTCCGGTGTAACGCACTTCTGTCGGAAACAGCTCTGGTAACAGCGCACCCATTGGCCCGAAGGTCAGCCCCATCAGACTTAACCCCAGCAGCAGGAAGGCAAAAACCAGAATCGGGTTGCCAGAACCGAGCAGCGGGTTAAAGGCGAACAGCGCGAACAGGATGATCAGCGTGGTGATAATTACCATGCTTTTACGGCGACCAAAGGCATCAGCCAGTAATCCGGCGACTGGCACCATCACGCCAAAACCAATAACTGCCATCATCAGCATCCACAACACTTCGTTACGCGGCAGGCCAAGCCCAACTGGCGCGGCGGCGGTACTGAAGGTCATCGAGTAGACCGTCATGATGTAAAATAGCGTATAGGTTGCCAGCATGATGAACGTACCCAGTACGGTTACGCGAACATGTTTGGTCAGCAGCGTACCCAGCGGGATCTTCACCTGTTTTTTCGCTTTAGCGACTTTCTCAAACACCGGCGACTCATGCAGCGACACGCGAACATACAGGCCGATAATGACCAGCACCGCCGAGAAGATAAATGGCACACGCCAGCCCCAGCTCATAAACTGCTCGTCGGTCAGTAGCCAGGAAAGCAGCAAGAAAGTGCCGTTGGCAAAGAAGAAGCCAATCGGTGCGCCCAGCTGTGGGAAGGAGCCATACAGAGCACGTTTGCGCGGTGGGGCGTTTTCAGTCGCCAGCAGCGCCGCGCCGCCCCATTCACCGCCTAAGCCCAGACCCTGACCAAATCGAGCCAGCGCCAGCAGCAGCGGGGCGAAAATACCAATCGTGGCATAGCCCGGCAGCAGACCAATCACCACGGTCGAAATCCCCATCGTTAGCAACGAGGCGACCAGCGTCGCTTTACGCCCAACGCGATCGCCAAAATGACCAAAAACGGCAGAGCCAATGGGGCGCGCGACGAAGGCGATGGCGAAGGTGGCGAGCGACTGTAGCGTTGCTGCCGTTGGATCGCCCTGCGGGAAGAAGATATGCGGAAACACAATAACGGCCGCAGTGGCGTAAATATAAAAGTCGAAGAACTCAATGGCCGTGCCAATGAGAGAGGCGACAAGGACTTTATTACGCGAGTTGATCGGCGTGTATTCTTGCTCGTGGTCGAGAGTTGTGGCTGTTGCTTGCATAATCTTTTCTTATTTTTTGGCTAACGAATAGCCATATTACGCACAGCAAAAGTGATATTTCAATGTGTAACAAATCGCGGAAATGGTCAAAAATAAGGCAAAAAGGGGATAATGTTTAGGCCAGTGATTTTTCTTCTATGAAATGCTTCACATAATTTTATAAATGGTGGATAAAACTGGTTTCAGGTTAAATAAAAGTTACCAACTGGATTTATATGCTGGGGTTATGAGTTGGCATGAAATTGTTTGCTCCCAAATAGATGGCTGAAGAGGCTCTGGGGAAGAGTTTCAAGAGGTTATGTGCGCATTATAGCCGGATGCGATGCTGGCGCATCTTATCCGGCCTACGGGGAGCCAGGCCGAATAAATTCGTACGCCGCATCCGGCCTATTTTAAGGCTGCGTTTTCCCCGGCATTCGCGGGTCGTCTTTATATTCGGCGGTGGCAATCCACGCCGCGCAAAACAGCGTCAAACGGGCGAAGAAGTAGAAAAATGCCATCAGCCCCAGCACGGAACCAAATGCTGCACCAGAGGGGGATTTCATCAGCGATGGCAGGGTGTAGGTCATCACGATTTTAATCACTTCAAAACCAATAGCAGCCAGAAATGTTCCGCGAATCAGGGCTTTTTTGCGCGGACGGTGGCGCGGTAACCGCCAGAAGATCCAGAAGAAAAGCAGATAGTTGGCGAAGATGGAAATCGCCAGGCCAATCAACCGCCACGTCGGTTTCAGCCACTCAATGCTGTTCAGGTGCAGGGCGCTAATAATCATTTGCTGCGCCGAACCGGCAACCGAGGTGATCGAAAGCGTCACAATCAGCGCAATCAACAAACCAATCAGCGAAATAAAATCACGCAGATATTTTACCCAGAACTTCTCCTGATCTTGCGGCGAGCGTTCCCAGACATCGCGCGACTGGGCACGAATCGCTTCACGCAGGTTACCCATCCAGTTGATGCCGGAATAAAGCGCCACCGCCAGGCCGACAAGCCCTACAGTCGTACGCTGCTGAACGGCGGTGTTGATGGTGTTTTTCAACGTAGCGGCTAGCGTCGGATCGCTGATGTTTTGCAGAATTTTGTCGAAGATATCCTGTAGCAACATCGGATGGGAGGCCAGCACAAAGCCCCCTGCGGCAAACGACACCATCAAAATCGGGATCATCGACAAAAATGAGAAATAGGTGATAGCCGCACCAAACTGGTTACCCAGCCGATCGTTAAAGCGTTCTGTCGCGCGAATAAGGTGCGCAATAATCGGTTGGCGTTGGACTTTTTCGGCAGTGGTGGTGACGGTTTCCAGCGCCTGGCTAACTTTGCCGCCTTTCTCGCTATTATCCAACGGCTTAATCGGCTCGTGCTCCAGATCCTGGGTGGGACGTTTGATCTCGTTTTCCTGCGTCATCCGCTCTTTTGTCCTTCTGTCGTGGTCATTCTTAAAAAGTATAGTCGGTCAGTCCAGGTACTCTTTCATTACGCCAGCCAGCCACTGCATAAACAGGTTTACACGCCGGGAAAGCTCCCGACGCTGCGGATAAACCAGCGAAAGGGAGAGCGGCTCGGCACGGTAGCCTGGCAACACTTCAATAAGCCGCCCGGCACGCAGGGCTTCGCGCACGGCAATGCGCGGGATCTGAATAATCCCCAGACCGGCAAGACCGGCGGCGAGATAGTTTTCGCTACTGTTTACCGTCAACATGCCGCCAGACTTAAACCACTGGACGCCATTAACGCTGGCAACCTCAAAACCTAACGGATGTACACCCAGGTGCGGTGTATAACGCACTATTGCGTGTGAAGTCAGATCATCGGGGCTTTGCGGATAACCAAAGCGCGTCAGATAGTGCGGACTGGCACAGTTGACCATGGTCAGTTTGCCGAGGGGACGGGCGATAACGCCATCTTCCGGTAACGCGCCAGTGCGTATCACGCAATCAAAACCATCATGAAGAATATCTACCGGACGGTCATGGCTACTCAGTTCCAGCTCAATTCCCGGATGCAGATAGAGAAATTCCGACAGGCGCGGCAGTAACAGGCTTTTCGCGATTCCTGGCGGGATGTCGATGCGTAATTTACCGCTGATACTGGTGGCATCCTGTTGAAACAGACCGTCCAGTTCGTTGAGATTACTCAACACATCTTTTGCCCGTTGATAATAGGTCATGCCTTCTGGCGTGAGTTTGACCCGTCGCGTGGTGCGCTGGAGAAGCTGGGTGCCAAGTTGATGTTCCAGTGCCTGTATCTGGCGCGAAACACTTCCCTTTGGCAAAGCAAAGAAATCCGCTGCGCGGGAAAAACTTTCCAGCTCCGCGACTTTGATGAACAACTGCATTGCGTGAATTTTATCCATTTCTTTGACCGATTGTTGTTCACAGCGAAACAGTAACGCGCATATCGCATTGTTTATTGTTTTTTCTAACATCTAATGCCGGGTTTCACAATGTTGTCATGACGAATGTGGCGATTTCTCAGCATGAAAAGGGCGGAATAGCTTTCTGAGAAAGGTGAATCCCCTTAAACAGAGCGTATTTTTCAGCGATTCCCTTTAAAGTGAATAGAGGACGTATTGGCTATTTGTGCTTATTTTTGTCTCATTGCCGTTTGTTATTTTGGCTTGTGGTCGCGGAATTTCATTTTTAATTGCATGCGTACTAACCATCAATATAAGGAAATCCTCAAAATTGTTTTAAATAGTGCCCTCGACATGTAATTTCAGGCGTTTAGCTGTAACTATTTATATCGGTAACTATTTTCTACGCGTCATCTCTGTAGAATGGCCACCGCCAAATGGCGAATTCTTATTTTTTCTCGCGGGTAATACCCTTCCACTACTTAAGTCTTTTTAACATATTCAGGTGGAGATTCAGTTATGCAAATAGTCATGTTTGACAGGCAGTCAATATTTATTCATGGAATGAAAATCAGTTTACAGCAGCGTATTCCAGGAGTGAGTATTCAGGGGGCCAGTCAGGCAGACGAGTTATGGCAAAAGCTGGAAAGTTACCCTGAAGCTTTAGTTATGCTCGATGGCGATCAGGATGGTGAATTTTGCTACTGGCTGCTGCAAAAAACCGTGGTGCAATTTCCTGAGGTTAAGGTGTTAATTACGGCGACGGATTGCAATAAACGGTGGTTACAGGAAGTTATCCATTTTAATGTGCTGGCCATTGTGCCTCGTGATTCAACCGTCGAGACATTTGCGTTGGCGGTAAATAGTGCGGCGATGGGGATGATGTTTCTGCCTGGAGACTGGCGGACGACGCCGGAAAAGGACATTAAAGATCTCAAATCGTTAAGCGCCCGCCAGCGGGAGATTTTAACCATGTTAGCGGCGGGCGAATCAAATAAGGAGATCGGCAGAGCGCTGAATATCAGTACCGGAACGGTAAAAGCGCATCTGGAATCCCTGTATCGCCGTCTGGAAGTGAAAAATCGCACCCAGGCGGCAATGATGTTAAATATCTCCTCCTGAAGAGGATAATTTTACAGCCAGCAGGAAGTTAGCGGCTGGCTGTAAAAATATTATGGTTCGCCGTACAAACCAATTAAACGGCGTACCACACCGTTAGTCCAGCCAAACCCATCCTGCAACGGATACTCGCCACCGCCGCCTTCGCGGGGAACACCATCGGCAATATGGTATTTTTCGATCAGTTTGTGCTGTTCCAGATAGAACTGATTCACCGTCTTCAGCCAGCTTCGCGCGATTTCATCACCCAGAAGGTCATCGCCATACATTTTAAATCCCTGAATTGCCATCCACTGTAACGGTGCCCAGCCGTTGGGTTTATCCCACTGTTCACCGGTTTCGTACTCGCTTGCCAGAATCCCGCCAGGTGTCAGTAACCGACTGCGCACGGCGTTTGCCAGACGATCGGCCTGTTCATGGTTCGCCATACCGACATAGAGTGGCACAATGGCGGCAGCGGAAAACAGCGCCAGTTGTTCGCGTCGCCAGTCGTAATCGCGGTAGATGCCGTTTTCATCATCCCAGAGGTAACGGTTTACCGCATCGCGACGGGCACTGGCCTTCTGGCGGAACAGTGCTTCTGTCTCTTTCTCACCTTTCAGCGCCGAGATGTTGGCGATGGCGCTCTCCAGTTTAAACAGGAAGGCATTCAGATCGATGGGGATGAACTGGGTGGTACGAATGCTCGCCAGACGACCAGTATCACGCAGCCAACGGGAAGAGTAATCCCAACCGGAGGCCGCCCCCGCGCGTAAATCGCGGTACACCTCGTTGGGCGGGCGACCAGAATGTTTCGCGGTTTCAACGTCCTCAAGCCAGGATTCGTCACGCGGCGTGTCGCGATCGTCCCAGTAACGGTTGAGCAGCGATCCGTCCGGCATCCGCACAACATGGCGATAGGCCTGATTAGGGATCAACGATTCTGCACCGTCCATCCAGAAGGCATATTCCATTTTCAGGTGGTCGAGATAGCGGCGCGCACCGCGTACACCATCTTCTTCAAACAACTCCACCATCAGCGCAAAAACCGGTGGTTGCGAGCGGCTCAAATAATAGGTGCGGTTGCCGTTGGGGATGTGACCGTAGTTTTCGATCATCCAGGCGAAGTTATCGGCCATGCATTTCAGCAAATCTTCCCGACCACTTTCCGCCAGCCCCAGCATGGTGAAGTAGGAATCCCAATAGTAGGTTTCGCTAAAACGGCCGCCCGGGACAATATATGACTGCGGCAGCGCCAGCAGAGAAGACCACGGAATGTGATCCTGTGGTTCGCGGGTTAGCACCGGCCACAACTGGTCGATATGCTCTTTCAGGGAATTTTGCGGGTCCGATACATACTCGCTGGAGTAGACCTCCGGCAGCCAGAAGTGATTTTCAACAAACTTGCGCAAGTCAAAATCACGATGACGGCGCACTTTACGGTAGCGGATTAAAATATCCAGCGGGTCCATTTTGGGTGCGCAGTCGGGAAAGGTTTTACTGTCGGGGAAAATTTTCGCCGACTGAACATGCTCGAACAGTTCGAGATAGCGATCGGCAGGCGTCAGCGCATCAGAGGCGGGCAGCCCTTCAATCATCTCGGGTTCCGGTTCTGCCTCGATCATCTCATCCAGTTTTAATTCATACGGGTCCAGTTCATAGCAGAGATCGACCTCGATCATCAGTTCGTCTGGATTAGGGTTTTGAATTTTCTGATTGAGCATAAGGATCCAACCTCCGAAATTCGTCGCTAATTATCGGGCTTTTCTTTAAGGGTAGTCATTCGCTCCGCCTGGTGGGCGACAAAGCGTGCGGTGGATCACGTTTATTAACCTGTCAAAAAATATAACGCACTAATATCAATGGAATTTATAAAAATACAGATTTCGTGTTGTTTTTCATTTTCAGAACATTCAATCCTGCTCTTGCCGCAATCATGATATGCCATTCCTGATCTGGGTAATAGGCACAGGCTATCTTATTGATAGTTTATATTCATGTAATTGATTGATTCCTATCAAAAAGCGTATCTCCCTGTTTTTTATGATGGCTTTGTCTCGCAGAGACGTTTGCAGCATTCTGGAAAATTTTCTGGGTCACAATAACTCACCACCGTGAGGGAAGAATAATGAAAATGGTCTCACGTATTACCGCGATCGGCCTGGCTGGCGTCGCGATTTGCTATTTAGGGTTATCTGGTTATGTGTGGTACCACGATAATAAACGCAGTAAACAGGCCGATGTTCAGGCATCTGCTGTCAGTGAAAATAATAAGGTTTTAGGCTTTCTCCGCGAAAAAGGATGCGACTATTGCCACACGCCTTCGGCAGAATTACCCGCCTATTATTATATTCCTGGCGCGAAACAGTTGATGGATTACGACATTAAGCTTGGATATAAATCTTTTAACCTCGAGGCCGTGCGTGCTGCTCTGCTGGCTGATAAACCCGTTTCGCAAAGCGATCTGAATAAGATTGAATGGGTGATGCAGTATGAAACTATGCCGCCAACGCGTTATACCGCGCTACACTGGGCGGGTAAGGTGAGTGATGAAGAGCGGGCGGAAATACTGGCCTGGATTGCAAAACAGCGCGCGGAATATTACGCCAGCAATGATACTGCTCCGGAGCATCGCAATGAACCGGTGCAGCCCATCCCGCAAAAACTGCCTACCGATGCGCAAAAAGTGGCGTTGGGCTTTGCGCTGTATCACGATCCCCGTTTATCGGCTGATAGCACCATTTCATGCGCTCATTGCCATGCGTTGAATGCGGGGGGCGTCGATGGCAGAAAAACATCGATTGGTGTTGGTGGCGCAGTTGGGCCGATTAACGCGCCGACGGTATTTAACTCAGTATTTAACGTTGAGCAGTTCTGGGATGGTCGTGCGGCAACATTGCAGGATCAGGCTGGTGGACCGCCGTTGAACCCGATTGAAATGGCGTCAAAATCCTGGGACGAAATTATTGCTAAGCTGGAAAAAGATCCGCAGCTTAAAGCGCAGTTCCTCGACGTCTATCCGCAAGGTTTCAGTGGCGAAAATATTACTGATGCCATTGCTGAATTTGAGAAAACATTAATTACGCCGGATTCCCCATTTGATAAATGGTTGCGTGGGGATGAAAATGCGCTGACGGCGCAACAGAAAAAAGGCTATCAATTATTTAAAGATAACAAATGTGCAACTTGTCATGGTGGAATTATTCTCGGCGGACGTTCCTTCGAACCGTTGGGGCTGAAAAAAGACTTTAACTTTGGGGAAATTACGGCGGCGGATATTGGTCGTATGAATGTGACTAAAGAAGAGCGTGATAAATTGCGTCAGAAAGTACCCGGTTTACGTAACGTTGCTTTAACGGCACCGTACTTCCATCGCGGTGACGTGCCGACGCTGGACGGGGCGGTGAAACTGATGTTGCGCTATCAGGTAGGCAAAGAGCTGCCGCAGGAGGATGTGGATGATATCGTAGCTTTCCTGCACAGTCTGAACGGGGTGTACACGCCGTATATGCAGGATAAACAATAATTAATTTGATCGCCCGAACAGGAATGTTTGGGCGATTTTTATTACGATAATAAAGTCTGTTTTTAATATTATCATGTTAAATGTTTATATTATAAAAAGTCGTTTTTCTGCTTAGGATTTTGTTATTTAAATTAAGCCTGTAATGCCTTGCTTCCATTGCGGATAAATCCTACTTTTTTATTGCCTTTAAATAAATTTAAGGAGTTCGAAATGGACCAGAAGCTGTTAACGGATTTCCGCTCAGAACTACTCGATTCACGTTTTGGCGCAAAGGCCATTTCTACTATCGCGGAGTCAAAACGATTTCCGCTGCACGAAATGCGCGATGATGTCGCATTCCAGATTATCAATGATGAATTATATCTTGATGGCAACGCTCGTCAGAACCTGGCCACTTTCTGCCAGACCTGGGACGACGAAAACGTCCATAAATTGATGGATTTGTCGATCAATAAAAACTGGATCGACAAAGAAGAATATCCGCAATCCGCAGCCATCGACCTGCGTTGCGTAAACATGGTTGCCGATCTGTGGCATGCGCCTGCGCCGAAAAATGGTCAGGCCGTTGGCACCAACACCATTGGTTCTTCCGAGGCTTGTATGCTTGGCGGGATGGCGATGAAATGGCGTTGGCGCAAGCGTATGGAAGCTGCAGGCAAACCAACGGATAAACCAAACCTGGTGTGCGGTCCGGTGCAAATCTGCTGGCATAAATTCGCTCGCTACTGGGATGTGGAGCTGCGCGAGATCCCTATGCGCCCCGGTCAGTTGTTTATGGACCCGAAACGCATGATTGAAGCCTGCGACGAAAACACCATCGGCGTGGTGCCGACTTTCGGCGTGACCTACACCGGTAACTATGAGTTCCCGCAACCGCTGCACGATGCACTGGATAAATTCCAGGCCGACACCGGTATCGACATCGACATGCACATCGACGCTGCCAGCGGTGGCTTCCTGGCACCGTTCGTCGCCCCGGATATCGTCTGGGACTTCCGCCTGCCGCGTGTGAAATCGAT
>NZ_JAYQWM010000053.1:0-28589 GCF_036662595.1 Escherichia sp. Lx600-2
GGTGGAGCTGCATGACAAAGTCATCGGGCATTATCTGAACATAAAACACTATCAATAAGTTGGAGTCATTACCGAAGCTGGCTATATAAAAATAACCGGGCGCAAGAAAGATATTATTGTCCGCGGCGGCGAAAATATTAGCAGCCGTGAAGTGGAAGATATTTTATTACAGCATCCTAAAATTCACGATGCTTGTGTGGTTGCAATGCCCGATGAACGCTTAGGTGAACGTTCATGCGCTTATGTCGTGCTGAAAGCACCGCATCATTCATTATCGCTGGAAGATGTAGTGGCTTTTTTTAGCCGTAAACGGGTCGCAAAATATAAATACCCTGAACATATCGTGGTAATCGAAAAACTACCGCGCACTGCCTCAGGTAAAATACAAAAGTTTTTGTTAAGAAAAGATATTATGCGGCGATTAACGCAGGATGTCTGTGAAGAGATTGAATAAGTTTCATCTTCGGGGGTCACATAACCCCGGCGACAAAACGCCGCCGGGTATTTATTTTATTTCTTCAGTTCAGCCAGGCTTAACCAGGTTTGCACCACGGTGTCCGGATTCAGAGACAGGCTATCGATCCCCTCTTCCATCAACCATGCGGCAAAATCTTCGTGGTCGGACGGACCCTGACCGCAAATCCCGACATATTTGCCCTGTTTCTTCGCGGCACGAATCGCCATCGACAGCAGTGCTTTCACCGCATCGTTGCGCTCATCGAACAATTCAGACACCACGCCGGAGTCACGATCCAGACCGAGCGCCAGCTGCGTCATATCGTTTGAGCCAATTGAGAAGCCGTCGAAATATTCGAGGAACTGCTCGGCCAGCAAGGCGTTGGACGGGATTTCACACATCATGATGATTTTCAGCCCGTTCTCACCACGCTTCAGCCCCTGACGCGCCAGTTCCTCAACCACCGCTTTCGCCTGATCTACGGTACGCACGAACGGGATCATGATCTCAACGTTGGTCAGCCCCATGTCGTTGCGCACACGTTTCACTGCTTCGCACTCCAGCGCGAAACAGTCGCGGAAGCTGTCGGAAACATAGCGGCCCGCGCCACGGAAGCCGAGCATCGGGTTCTCTTCATCTGGCTCGTAACGCTCACCACCGACCAGGTTGGCATATTCGTTCGATTTAAAATCAGAGAGCCGGACAATGACGCGCTTCGGATAAAACGCGGCACCCAGCGTCGCGATCCCTTCAGTCAGACGACCAACGTAAAATTCACGCGGAGAATCAAAACCTTTCATCATCTCGCGGATTTCGTTTTGCAACTGCGGTTCCTGATCGTCAAACTCAAGCAGTGCGCGTGGGTGGACGCCAATCATACGGTTGATGATAAATTCCAGACGCGCAAGTCCCACGCCTTCGTTCGGCAGACAGGCGAAGTCGAAAGCTCGGTCCGGGTTACCGACGTTCATCATCACTTTCAACGGCAGATCCGGCATCGTTTCTACGCTGGAGCTTTTCACGCTAAATTCCAGCAACTCCGCATAGACGTAACCGGTATCACCTTCGGCACAAGAAACAGTGACGTTCTCACCGTCTTTCATCCGTTCTGTTGCATCACCACAGCCCACTACCGCCGGAATGCCCAGTTCACGAGCGATGATCGCCGCGTGACAGGTACGACCGCCACGGTTGGTGACGATGGCAGATGCTTTCTTCATGATCGGTTCCCAGTCCGGGTCGGTCATGTCAGTGACCAGCACGTCACCAGGTTCGATGCGGTTCATTTCGCTGATGTCATGGATGACTTTCACCGGACCCGCACCGATGCGATGACCGATAGCACGGCCTTCGGCGATAATCTTACCCTGTGAATGCAGCGTATAACGCTCCATGACCTGACCGCGTGAGCGCACGGTTTCCGGACGCGCCTGCACAATGAACAGTTTGCCGGTGTGGCCATCTTTCGCCCACTCAATATCCATCGGGCGACCGTAGTGTTTCTCAATTTGTACGGCCTGTTTTGCCAGTTCCTGCACTTCTTCGTTGGTCAGCGAGAAGATGTCACGCTGTTCCTGCGGTACGTCTTCGATTTTAACCTGCTTGCCGTGCTCCTGGGTCGGCGCGTAAACCATGCGGATTTTTTTCGACCCCATGGTGCGGCGCACGATAGCCGGGCGATTCGCCGCCAGTGTCGGTTTATGCACGTAAAACTCATCCGGGTTAACCGCACCCTGCACGACCATCTCACCAAGGCCCCATGCGGAAGTGATAAACACCACCTGGTCAAAGCCGGATTCGGTATCAATGGAGAACATCACGCCAGATGATGCGAGGTCAGAGCGCACCATCCGTTGAACACCAGCGGAGAGCGCCACACCACGGTGATCGTAACCCTGGTGCACACGATAAGAGATGGCGCGATCGTTAAACAGAGAAGCAAATACATGTTTCACTGCCACGAGAACGGCGTCAAAACCCTGAACGTTGAGGAAGGTTTCCTGCTGACCGGCAAAAGAAGCGTCCGGCATATCTTCTGCGGTGGCGGAGGAGCGCACCGCAAAAGAGGCGTTTTCGTCATCGGCGGAAAGCTGTGCATAGGCTTCGCGGATGGCGTTTTCCAGCTCAGGCTGGAAGGGAGTGTCGATAATCCACTGGCGGATTTGCGTGCCCGCTTTCGCAAGCTGAGTAACATCGTCAATATCCGTTTTATCCAGCAGTTCATAAATGCGCTGGTTTACGCCGCTTTGGTCCAGAAACTGGTTAAACGCGTCGGCGGTTGTGGCGAAACCATTCGGAACGGAAACACCCATTCCGGAAAGGTTAGTAATCATTTCACCCAGGGAGGCATTTTTGCCCCCAACCCTGTCTACATCATTCATGCCGAGTTGGTTATACCAAAGCACCAGCGGTGACGAGCCATTGTTGGACATCGAACAATCCTTTTGTGATAAATGAACGGTTTGAGAAACACATTTCTGCGCATTTATCTTTGCATATTTAACCGGATGAAAAAAACGGTGAATCGTTCAAGCAAATATATTTTTTTACTTTTTAAGACTGATCCCAGCGTTGCGCAAACCTGCTCTCTTCGACAATTTCCACATAAACCATCGGTATAAACGAAACCATAAAAATGAAATGCTGTTTTCATAAAAAATAAAATTGAAGGTTCATTTTATAAACCAGACATAACGTTCTACGCTTCTGTGCGTTTTTAATTTATGCTTTCATAGAATTATGTCTGCATCACGGGAAGAACAAAATGGATAATGCTGTTGATCGCCACGTTTTTTATATTTCTGATGGTACGGCAATAACTGCGGAGGTATTAGGACACGCAGTAATGTCACAATTTCCCGTCACTATCAGCAGCATCACGCTGCCGTTTGTCGAAAATGAGAGCCGTGCACGGGCAGTGAAGGATCAGATTGACGCAATTTATCACCAGACAGGCGTGCGCCCGCTGGTCTTCTACTCCATCGTGTTGCCGGAGATTCGCGCCATCATCTTGCAAAGTGAAGGTTTTTGCCAGGATATCGTTCAGGCGCTGGTTGCCCCGCTACAACAAGAGATGAAACTGGATCCAACGCCGATTGCTCATCGTACCCATGGCCTTAACCCTAATAATCTCAATAAATATGATGCGCGCATTGCGGCGATTGATTACACCCTCGCCCACGATGACGGCATTTCGTTGCGCAATCTGGACCAGGCTCAGGTGATCCTGCTCGGTGTTTCTCGCTGTGGTAAAACCCCCACCAGTCTGTATCTGGCAATGCAGTTTGGTATCCGCGCGGCAAACTACCCCTTTATTGCCGACGATATGGATAATCTGGTGCTACCCGCGTCGCTCAAACCGCTTCAGCATAAATTGTTCGGCCTGACTATCGACCCGGAACGTCTGGCGGCGATTCGCGAGGAACGTCGGGAGAACAGTCGCTATGCCTCGCTTCGTCAGTGCAGGATGGAAGTCGCGGAAGTGGAAGCCTTGTACCGTAAAAATCAGATCCCGTGGATTAACAGTACCAATTATTCGGTAGAAGAGATTGCCACCAAGATCCTCGATATCATGGGCCTTAGTCGCCGAATGTACTAGAGAACTAGTGCATTAGCTTATTTTTTTGTTATCATGCTAACCACCCGGCGAGGTGTGACACACCTCGCACTTGAAATCAGCAGCGATTGGTTTATCGTGATGCGCATCACTTCCCGGCAGTCCTGCCGTAGAAGCAACAAATTTCTGAGACTTGTAATGAACAGAACTGACGAACTCCGTACTGCGCGTATTGAGAGCCTGGTAACGCCCGCCGAACTCGCGCTACGGTATCCCGTAACGCCTGGAGTCGCCACCCATGTCACCGACTCCCGCCGCAGAATTGAAAAAATACTGAATGGTGAAGATAAGCGACTGTTGGTCATTATTGGCCCCTGCTCGATCCACGATCTCACCGCTGCAATGGAGTACGCCACCCGTCTGCAGTCGCTGCGCAACCAGTACCAGTCACGGCTGGAAATCGTAATGCGCACCTATTTTGAAAAACCACGAACTGTTGTCGGCTGGAAAGGACTAATCTCCGATCCAGATTTAAACGGCAGCTATCGGGTAAATCACGGTCTGGAGCTGGCGCGCAAATTACTTTTACAGGTAAATGAGCTGGGCGTCCCAACCGCGACCGAGTTCCTCGATATGGTGACCGGTCAGTTTATTGCTGATTTAATCAGTTGGGGCGCGATTGGCGCACGTACTACCGAAAGTCAGATCCACCGTGAAATGGCTTCGGCACTCTCCTGTCCGGTAGGTTTTAAAAATGGTACCGATGGCAACACGCGGATTGCTGTGGATGCTATCCGCGCAGCCCGCGCCAGCCATATGTTCCTCTCGCCAGACAAAAATGGTCAGATGACCATCTATCAGACCAGCGGCAACCCGTATGGCCACATTATTATGCGTGGCGGCAAAAAACCGAATTATCATGCCGATGATATCGCCGCAGCCTGCGATACGCTGCACGAGTTTGATTTACCTGAACATCTGGTGGTGGATTTCAGCCACGGTAACTGCCAGAAGCAGCACCGTCGCCAGTTAGAAGTTTGTGAGGATATTTGTCAGCAAATTCGCAATGGCTCTACGGCGATTGCTGGAATTATGGCGGAAAGTTTCCTGCGCGAAGGAACGCAAAAAATCGTCGGCAGTCAGCCGCTCACTTACGGTCAATCCATTACCGACCCGTGTCTGGGCTGGGAAGATACCGAACGCCTGGTCGAAAAACTCGCCTCTGCGGTAGATACCCGCTTCTGAATGCGTGCCCATTCCTGACGGGATGGGCATTTCTGCGCAACTTGTTGTCTTCTCAACACATTACTGCTTGCTCTGGTCAGCCATAATATTGATAATAAGAATCATTGTTATATCAATTATTATTAATTTTTATGCGTTATACGGATAGCAGAAAACTCACGCCTGAAACGGATGCCAATCACAAGACCGCTTCCCCGCAGCCTATTCGGCGAATTTCCAGCCAGACACTGTTAGGTCCGGATGGCAAACTGATTATCGATCATGACGGGCAAGAATATCTGCTCCGTAAAACTCAGGCTGGCAAGCTGCTGTTGACCAAGTAGCCTTTAACTCGAGCAGCTGACTTCCAGCCGTTTACCCCAGTCAGGTGGACGACTGACATAGTCATCATCTCTGTCGCTGAAAGGATTTCGCAACGCCCCATGCAGGCGGTGCAATTCCGTCATATCACCCTTTTCTGCCGCTTCAATCGCCCGTTGCGCCAACCAGTTGCGCAATACCAGAGCGGGGTTAACGCTTTGCATCAACTGCTGACGCTCACTATCGCTAACCTCGTCTTGTTGCAAACGCCCTCGATAACGGGCAAACCAGTCATCAAATGCCGCACGATCAATAAACTCATCACGTAGCGGTGACGCCGCGCTGTGCTGCTCGGTCAGACTCAGCATGCGAAATGTGCGGGTATAATCGCTGCGCTCTCGCGCCATCAGACTGAATAATTCATTCAGTAGCGCGTTATCCTCTTTTTGCTCCGTCATGAAGCCCAGTTTCTGCCGCATCCGTTGTCCATAATGCGTCAACAAAACCTGCTGATAGCTGTCCAGGGCCTCATTCAGGGCATCTACGGCAACAAATGGTGACAATGTCTGCGCCAGACGCTGTAAATTCCACAACGCGACAGCAGGTTGATTATCAAAGCTATAACGCCCTTGATGATCCGAGTGATTACAAATAAAACCGGGTTCGTAATCATCAAGAAAACCAAACGGCCCGTAATCAAGCGTCAGCCCCAGCAGCGACATGTTGTCGGTATTCATCACCCCATGTGCAAAGCCGACCGTCTGCCATTGGGCAATTAGCGATGCGGTACGTGCGACAACATCGTTAAACCAGAGACGGTATTTGTCCTCATCATCTTCAAGATGTGACCAGTAATGACGAATAGCAAAGTCAGCTAACTGACGAACCTTTTCCGACTCTCGGCGGTAGTAAAAATGTTCGAAATGACCAAAGCGAAGATGACTTGGTGCCACACGCATCAGCATCGCGCCTGGCTCCACCGTTTCCCGATACACTGGCGAATCGCTGGTGACGATACTTAACGCGCGGGTCGTCGGAATACCCAGATAATGCATCGCCTCACTGGCGAGACTTTCTCGTATCGTCGAACGTAAAACCGCCCGTCCATCACCCATTCGCGAATAAGGCGTCAGGCCAGCACCTTTCAGATGCCAGTCCATTGTAGTGCCATCAGCAAGCAGTTGTTCGCCAAGTAAAATGCCGCGCCCATCACCCAGTTGGCCCGCCCAGACGCCGAACTGATGACCACTGTAAACCTGCGCCAGTGGTGACATACCAGGCAGTAGGGTTTCGCCGCCCCAGACACCTGCGGCATTTTTAAACAGCGACGATGGAATACTCAGCGTGTTAGCGAGTTCGGTATTATGCCAAATCAGCCGGGCATTATTTAAAGGCGTAGGGGAAAGTGCTGTATAGGTTGCTGGCAATTCATCGCGCCAGCGGGTAATAAAAGACAGGGTCATAGATCCTCCTGTTTGATAGTGTAGACGGTTACTCTCGTCTTAAACACCAGCAAACAGGAGGGTTATCGCTGAACCAACGTCGTTATCTGATTTATAGGAACGGCAGGCCACAGGCATCCCTGGAGAGCATGGAAATCGAAGGGGGTAATCTGTGCCAATATTTCTGCCGTATCAATGCCCCCCGCGATGATGCAATTGCAACAAGGGGAAATTTGCGCCTGGATCGCACGAATAAACGGTTCGAAGGAGCGGTGCGTGATTTGTTGCTGAATAAAACTTTTATCCAGCATGACGCGGGTGAAAAGACCATCAAAAACCGCTTTCATTGTGCTATTGCCTGCTCCCAAATTACCTAACACAAGGGGATACACTTGCGATAAGGATAAAAGACCGCGATTATCTTTTCCTTCATTGAGATGCGGGTAATTCTCATTAATCAACAGTTCAATAAACGGATATTTTAATAGTTCGCCTGCGTAATTATCCCTGTCTAATAATAATGTAGCCACTTGTGGCGTTAAATTAAGCCAGGCAAAGAGTTTATGTTGAATAAAAAAATGTTGGCATGATTTTAGTAATTCCAACTGCTCTGAAAATAATTGCCAATGTTGCTCCTCGGTAAGTTGCGCTATAACCCGACTCGTCGGGATACGCACCGTGCCATCTTCACTGGAGAAATGGGTAATTAACTCAACGCCGACAAGGACTTGCTGGTTATCTCTTATCGGCAGGAAATAGCAATCAGAATGATAAAGATTCTCCAAAAAAATCTTCATGGTAACCGTCCCTCTCGAAGGATGTTTTTCAGTATCCGGCTAAAAGGGATGAGGCCATAAGACATAACAATTACAGAAGGAGTAACTTTCATTTGTTCCATGTTAACCACTTTTTCAGGGGTCCTTTTTTTAGATTATCCTGATTATAAACGAATAATCCATTTACGGAATTTTTGTCTGCAAAATACTACTGTATTCTGGAGTAAATGGACGGCGATGTATCATCGCCGTCCAATTTTCGACATACTAGATTCGTCTCGCCTGCCAGAAATTTTTCTGCCAATAGACATTATCAAGTGAGGAACGCATCACTCCCTTGCTGGTAGAGGCGTGGATAAATTGGTTGTTGGTATCGTAAATACCTACATGCAAACCATTTTGTCCGGAACCCGTTTTGAAAAAGACCAGGTCACCAGGCAGCAACTCGTCTTTATCAATTTGCGTGCCGATAGAGGCTTGTTCTTTGGTTTCTCGGGGCAGCTGCAAATCGAAACGATCGCGCATCGTCACAACCACAAATCCCGAACAGTCCACACCGCGCCGCGTCATGCCACCATAACGATACGGCGTGCCATGCCAGCTTTGTAGCTGGTCGTTCAAACCGGCAATAACGGTAATCGAATCAGAAAGTCTGGCATTTGGCGGCGGTGCTTTATGGTGGCTACACCCGGCCAGAAACAGTGCTGTGATCAAAATAAGGCAGAAACGCATTCCGTACGGTTCCTCTGTTTTTTATTCTTGCATTAATTTAGCGTCGTAATTACCCGATTTTCAAGATACTAATGAAATCAGATGGTCGAAATCAGCATTCTGTGACCTTCGATATCCAGACGGCGAAAATTCATCCCATAGGCCTGCGCCAGATTTGGCGGCGTGAGCACCTCTTCTCTGCGTCCACTGGCCAGCATTTTTCCACCTTTTAGCAACCACGCCCGATGCGCATGACGCAATGTGTGGTTGAGATCGTGACTGCTCATCACAATCGCCAGTCCTTGCTGACACAGCGCGCTCAGAATTTTGTCTAACGCACTTTGTTGCGCAACATCAAGACTGTTCATCGGCTCATCAAGAAGCAGCAATTGGCCTGCGGGATTGGCTTGTGGTGTGATTTGCAGCACCACCGCAGCAAGACGTACGCGTTGCCATTCACCGCCGGAAAGTTGATTGGTGCTACGTCCGAGTTTGTCATCAAGAGCCAGCGCCCCTGCGACATCATTCAGTAGTTCGGTACGCGTTTTATCGTGCTGATGCAGTGTCAGGTAGTGCCAGACCGGCATTGCAAACGGCGGCGTCTGCTGTTGTGAAAGATAGGCGCGATGCAGCGCGAGTTTTGTTGCGGACCATGCTTCCAGTGGTTGCCCCGCGAACTGAATGCTTCCCTTACCGCTGGTCATTCCGGCCATTCGCGCCAGTAAGGTACTCTTACCCGCGCCATTCGGCCCCACCAGGTGCAGGATCTCCCCAGCCCGAACCTCGCCAGAAAGCGGCCCCAGGCGGGTAGATTCCGCAACATCCTGTAACTGCATCACAATAGACATTATTTTGCCAACGCCAGTTTAATGCTTTCCATCACAATGGGATCTTCCGGCGTCATATCCGGGGAAAAACGCTGGATGACCAATCCGTCCCTGCCAACTAAAAATTTCTCAAAATTCCATAAAATATCATCAGGGTACAGCGGTGCACGACCTTTGCTGACCATACGGGCATAGAATCCGCTCTCTTCCGGCGCGACTGCGGTCGGCGCTGCGGCAATCAATTTTTGATACAGCGGATGGCGTCCTTCGCCATTAACTTCAATCTTACTGAACATCGGGAACGTCACCCCCCATGTGGTGGTACAGTAAGTTTTAATCTCTTCATCGCTGCCCGGTTCTTGTTCCAGAAACTGGTTGCACGGGAATCCCAGCACCACAAAACCTCGATCGGCCCAGGCTTTCTGAATATTCTCCAACTGCTCATATTGCGGCGTTAAGCCACACTTTGAGGCGACATTGACAATCAACAGCACATTACCGGCGTACTTCTCCAGCGTGGTCACTTCACCGTCGATATCTTTCACTACGGTCGTCAGAATGGAATCTTGCATCGTTTCTCCTGGGTGTGGTCAGTAAAAATCTTAGCTTTTAATCATAGACCGTCTTTTTGCGGCTAACGTCCTGCTTTTAACAATAACCAGATAAACACCGGCGCACCCAACGTTGCGGTGACCACGCCAATAGGCAGCTCTGCGGCAGCTAATGCCAGGCGCGCTACAATATCGGCCAGCAGCAATGCGCTCGCCCCTGCCAGCGCGCAGCCGGGAAGTAATACGCGATGATCGGTTAAACCACACAACCGAATAATATGTGGGATCACCAGACCAATAAAGCCGATAGCACCCGCCAGCGCCACACTGACGCCAACCATCCAGCCGGTCGCTGCCACCAGCACATTGCGCCAGAACCACAGGGGTAAACCCAGTTGCCGCGCCGAGATCTCGCCAAGTGCTAACATATTCATCGGCCTGGACTGACAACAGATCCACAACAACACGGGGATCAATGCCAGCATCAGCCAGCTTTGCCGCCAGTCTACGCCGCCAAAACCGCCCATCATCCAGTACATCAGCTGACGTAAATCAACGGAGGTGGAAAAGTAGATAGCCCACGTCATTAGTGCGCTACAGATAATCCCTAATGCAACGCCAGCCAGCAATAACCGACTGGTCGAAAGATGACGACGGGCGAAACGTAAGAGTATTAAAGTGATGATAAGCGCGCCAGCAATCGCACACAGCCCTAGCGCCCAGTTGGGGAGTTGCCCTTGCCCAAGCAATACCGCGGCGATAAGCCCCACGCCTGCGCCGTTAGAGACGCCAAGTAGTCCAGGTTCTGCCAGAGGATTTTCAAACAACGCCTGCATTACAGCGCCGGATATAGCCAGCGCCGCACCAACCAGCAATACAGCCAGCGTACGTGGCAGGCGAATTTGCCAGACGAACAGTTCGCCACGAGGAGAAAACCAGTCACCTGGCGAAATCCATTGTTCACCGGCGCAAAGGCTTAAGAGAAGCGCCAGCAGCATCAAAACTGACAGGCATAATAACCAGCGAATATTTTGTCGCTGTTGTTGGCGGGCAAGTGTCAGCATGGTATCCGTTCTGCTGAAGTGTCATGGCGTTGATTTTACGGTGACTCTTCGACAGTGAAAAGAAAAAAGGCCGCAGAGCGGCCTTTTTAGTTAGATCAGATTACTCGTCTTTGGGCGAAGCGTTTTCGACCCGGCTTTTTAACTTCTGCCCGGGTCTGAAGGTCACCACGCGCCGTGCTGTAATGGGAATATCCTCGCCCGTTTTCGGGTTACGTCCCGGGCGTTGATTCTTATCACGCAGATCGAAGTTACCAAAACCAGAGAGTTTCACCTGTTCGCCGTTTTCCAGAGCGCGACGGATCTCTTCGAAAAACAGTTCAACCAGTTCTTTGGCATCCCGCTTGCTAAGCCCAAGCTTATCAAACAGATATTCTGACATTTCAGCTTTTGTAAGCGCCATAGGTTCAATCCCTCAATGATGCCTGGAATCGCTCTTTTAATGCCTCTACACATTTGGCGACGGTAGCGGCAATCTCCTCTTCTTCGAGTGTACGGCTGGTATCTTGCAGGATCAGGCTTATGGCGAGGCTCTTATACCCCTCCGCAACACCCTTACCGCGGTACACGTCAAATAAGTTTACGCCAACTACCTGATTTACGCCAACTTTCTTACATTCGGATAAAATATCCGCTGCGGGAACGTTTTCTGCGACCACCACCGCGATGTCACGACGGTTCGCCGGGAAGCGAGAAATCTCGCGCGCCTGAGGCACCACGCGGTCTGCGAGCTTGTTCCACTCCAGTTCGAACACCAGAGTGCGACCGTTAAGATCCAGTTTACGTTCCAGTTCAGGATGAACAACCCCAACAAAACCAATACGTTCACCTTTCAGATAAATCGCTGCGGATTGCCCCGGATGCAGTGCCGGATTCGCTTCTGCACGGAACTCAACCTCATTCAGTTTACCGGTCAGGTCGAGAACGGATTCAAGATCGCCTTTCAAATCATAGAAATCAACGGTCTCTTTTGCCAGGTTCCAGTGCTCTTCGTAACGGTTACCGCAAATCACACCGGCTAACATCAGATCCTGACGAATGCCCAACGGTGCCTGAGTATCTGGTACAAAACGCAGACCGCTTTCGAAAATGCGCACACGGTTCTGCTGACGGTTCTGGTTGTACACCACGGTTGCCAGCAGGCCGGTCCACAGAGAAAGACGCATTGCTGACATTTCAACAGAGATCGGGCTTGGCAGCAGTAAGGCTTCAACCCCTGGATGGATCATCTGCTGCACTTTCGGATCAACGAAGCTATAGGTGATCACTTCCTGATAGCCTTTGTCGTTGAGCAGCGTTTTCACGCGCTTGAGCGACAGGTCAGCTTCACGGTGAGTACCCATAATCAGGCTTGCCTGTACCGGCTCATCCGGGATGTTGTTGTAGCCGTAAACACGCGCGACTTCTTCGACCAGATCTTCTTCAATCTCCATGTCGAAACGCCAGCTCGGCGCAACTGCCTGCCACTCGTCTTTGCCTTCGGTCACTTCGCAGCCGAGACGACGCAGAATGTCAGTTACCTGCTCATCCGCAATATGATGGCCGATCAGGCGATCCAGTTTGCTACGACGTAAAGTGATGGTTGCACGCTTCGGCAGCGTTGCTTCGTTGGTGATATCAATTACCGGACCAGCCTCACCACCGCAGATGTCGATCAGCAGACGGGTCGCACGTTCCATCGCTTTGTACTGCAGTGCCGGATCAACGCCACGCTCATAACGGTGAGACGCATCAGTATGCAGGCCATGACGACGAGCACGACCGGTGATAGACAGCGGGCTGAAGAAAGCGCATTCCAGCAGGACGTTTTGCGTTTCGTCATTCACGCCAGAGTGTTCGCCACCAAAAATGCCGCCCATCGCCAGCGCCTTGTTGTGGTCGGCGATAACCAGGGTGTCAGCATTCAGCTTCGCTTCAGTGCCATCAAGCAGCACCAGCGTTTCACCCTCTTTCGCCATCCGCACCACAATGCCGCCTTCAATGCGATCTTTATCGAAAGCGTGCATCGGCTGGCCCAGTTCGAGCAGCACATAGTTGGTGACGTCAACAACTGCATCGATAGAACGGATCCCGCAACGACGCAGTTTTTCTTTCATCCACAGCGGAGTTGGCGCTTTAACGTTAATGCCTTTTACCACACGGCCAAGATAACGCGGGCAGGCTTCCGGCGCTTCGACTGTAATCGGCAGCGTGTCGTCGATGGTCGCACCAACCGGAACGATTTCCGGTTCAACCAGCGGCAGCTGATTCAGCACGGCAACGTCACGCGCAACACCAATGATACCTAAACAGTCGGCACGGTTTGGCGTTACGCTGATTTCGATGGTGTTGTCATCGAGTTTCAGGTATTCGCGGATGTCAGTGCCAATCGGCGCATCTGCAGGCAGTTCGATAATGCCGTTATGGTCGTCAGAAATTCCCAGCTCAGAAAAGGAGCACAGCATCCCTTCAGACGGTTCGCCGCGCAGTTTCGCCGCTTTAATTTTGAAATCACCCGGCAGAACAGCACCAATGGTCGCTACCGCCACACGCAGGCCCTGACGGCAGTTTGGCGCACCGCAGACGATGTCCAGCAGGCGATCGCCGCCGACATTCACTTTTGTCACACGCAGTTTGTCAGCGTTCGGATGCTGCGCACACTCAACCACTTCACCAACGACCACGCCGTGGAAGCTACCGGCAACCGGTTCAACACCATCAACTTCCAGGCCCGCCATCGTGATTTGATTTGCCAGCGCGTCGCTATCAATCGCCGGGTTCACCCATTCGCGTAACCACAGTTCACTGAATTTCATAATCTATTCCTGCCTTATTTAAACTGTTTGAGGAAACGCAGATCGTTTTCGAAGAATGAACGCAGGTCGGTGACGCCGTAACGCAACATAGTCAGACGCTCCATCCCCATCCCGAAGGCGAAACCAGAGTAAACTTCCGGGTCGATGCCAACGTTACGCAGCACGTTCGGATGCACCATCCCGCAGCCCAGCACTTCCAGCCATTTACCGTTTTTACCCATGACATCCACTTCTGCAGAAGGTTCGGTAAACGGGAAGTAGGAAGGACGGAAGCGAATCTGCAAATCTTCCTCAAAGAAGTTACGCAGGAAGTCGTGCAGCGTGCCTTTCAGGTTGGTAAAGCTGATGTTGGTATCAACAATCAGACCTTCCATCTGATGGAACATCGGCGTGTGAGTCTGGTCGTAGTCGTTACGATAAACACGGCCAGGCGCGATGATACGAATCGGTGGCTGCTGGGCTTTCATGGTGCGGATCTGTACGCCAGAGGTCTGGGTACGCAGCAGGCGGGTAGCGTCAAACCAGAAAGTGTCGTGGTCAGCGCGCGCCGGGTGGTGACCAGGAATGTTCAGAGCATCGAAGTTATGATAATCGTCTTCGATTTCCGGCCCGGTTGCCACGGTAAAGCCAAGCTCACCGAAGAAACTTTCGATACGGTCGATGGTACGGGTAACCGGATGCAGACCGCCGTTTTCAATGCGACGACCTGGCAGAGAGACATCAATCGTTTCCGCCGCCAGACGCGCATTCAGTGCAGCGCTTTCCAGTTCCGCTTTACGCGCATTCAGCGCCTGCTGAACCTGCTCTTTCGCTTCGTTGATAACCGCACCGGCTGCCGGACGCTCTTCTGGCGGCAGCTCACGCAGGGTCGTCATCTGAAGGGTTAAGTGCCCTTTTTTACCCAAATATTCGACGCGCACATTATCTAACGCGGCAACATCTGACGCCTGGCTAATGGCCGCCTTCGCACTGGCAACCAGTTCTGCGAGATGTGACATGGTTTTCCTCATTGTGTCAGTGGTGACACTGGTTCGTTGGACTTAGAGCCTATCCCATCAGGCTATTTTACTTGCCATTTTGGTCCCGGGCAGTGCTCGAAATCCTCACGTACTTAAGTACGCTCCGGTTTCTCCGCACTGGCCGTATCCAGACTGGCTGCGACAATTACGCCTGATAGACTGGCTTTTTATTTTTCAAAACGCGCATACAAAAAAAGCCTCCACTGGGAGGCTTTCAGGCGCTGTTTTCCGTTTCTCTTCTCACGCGCTAGCCTCCTGGATTCAGGTGCTAAAGTAAAAAAAGAAGCGGAAAATAGCAGCATTCATTGCTTGCGTTACCTTTTGGTACTCTTCAAAAGACCTTTATTGAAAAGGCTACGGCGATAAAAGTCAATGTTTTGATGGCGTTGAAACGAAAAGAGGGAGACTAGCTCCCTCTTTCAACTGGCTTATGCCAGAGCTGCTTTCGCTTTTTCAACCAGAGCGGTGAACGCTACTTTGTCGAATACTGCGATATCAGCCAGGATCTTACGGTCGATTTCAACAGAGGCTTTTTTCAGGCCATTGATGAATTTGCTGTAAGAAATACCGTTCTGACGTGCTGCTGCGTTGATACGCGCAATCCACAGTTGACGGAACTGACGCTTACGTTGACGACGGTCACGGTAAGCATACTGACCAGCTTTGATAACAGCCTGGAAGGCAACGCGGTATACGCGAGAACGCGCACCGTAGTAGCCTTTAGCTTGTTTCAAAATTTTCTTGTGACGTGCGCGTGCAATAACACCACGTTTTACGCGAGCCATATGTGCTCTCCTGTATCTATATTCTAATTAAAAAGTTAAAAACGTTAACGGCTTATGCGTACGGCAGGCACGCGATTACCAGGCCCAGATCGCCTTTGGAAACCATGGCTTTCGGACGCAGGTGACGTTTACGTTTGGTCGCTTTTTTGGTCAGAATGTGACGCAGGTTAGCGTGCTTGTGCTTAAAACCACCTTTACCGGTTTTTTTGAAGCGCTTAGCAGCACCGCGTACGGTCTTAATTTTTGGCATTTTAATAACTTCCACTTCGCATTGTTAATAAACGAAACAAAGGCGAACAAAGCCTGTGAAGCCCGAAGGCTCCACAGACAGTGCTGCTTGAAGGCCTTACTGTTTCTTCTTAGGAGCGAGCACCATGATCATCTGGCGGCCTTCGATCTTCGTTGGGAAGGATTCGACCACTGCCAGTTCTTGCAAATCGTCTTTCACGCGATTAAGCACTTCCATACCGATTTGCTGGTGCGCCATCTCACGACCGCGGAAACGCAGCGTGATTTTGGCTTTATCACCCTCTTCGAGAAAGCGAATCAGGCTGCGGAGTTTTACCTGATAGTCGCCTTCATCTGTACCAGGACGGAATTTAATTTCCTTAACCTGGATAACTTTTTGCTTTTTCTTCTGTTCCTTAGAAGACTTGCTCTTTTCATAGAGGAATTTGCCGTAATCCATTATACGACAAACCGGCGGCTCGGCGTTAGGGCTGATCTCGACTAAGTCTACTCCGGCTTCTTCTGCTTTCTCCAGAGCTTCTCTCAGACTCACAATACCAAGCTGCTCGCCTTCCAGACCTGTTAAGCGAACTTCCTGGGCGCGAATTTCGCCATTGATACGGTTAGGGCGCGCCGTTTGAACTCGTTTTCCGCCTTTAATACCTTATTCCTCCAATTGTTTAAGACTGCGGCTGCGAATCTCTTGTTGCAGCTTCTCGATCACTTCATTTACGTCCATGCTTCCCAGGTCTTTACCACGGCGGGTGCGAACGGCAACTTTGCCTGATTCCACCTCTTTATCACCACAGACCAGCATATATGGGACGCGACGCAAAGTGTGCTCGCGGATTTTAAAGCCAATCTTCTCATTTCTCAAGTCTGCTTTAACACGAATGCCCGCATTTGATAGTTTTTGCGTCAATTCGTTAACGTAATCAGACTGTGAATCGGTAATATTCATGATAACAACCTGAACCGGCGCAAGCCAGGTCGGGAAGAAACCAGCGAATTCTTCGGTCAGGATACCGATGAAACGTTCCATCGACCCAAGAATTGCGCGGTGAATCATTACCGGTACCTTACGCTCGTTGTCTTCGCCCACATAGGAGGCGCTCAGACGAGACGGCAAGGAGAAGTCCAGCTGTACTGTACCGCACTGCCATGCACGATCGAGGCAGTCATACAGGGTAAATTCAATTTTCGGACCGTAGAAAGCGCCTTCACCCAGTTGATATTCAAACGGGATGTTGTTTTCTTCCAGCGCAACCGCCAGGTCCGCCTCAGCACGATCCCACATTTCGTCACTGCCAATACGTTTTTCAGGACGAGTGGAGAGTTTGACGACAATCTTCTCGAAGCCAAAAGTGCTGTACATATCATAGACTAAACGGATACATCCGTTAACTTCATCGCGAATTTGTTCTTCAGTACAGAAGATATGCGCGTCATCCTGGGTAAAACCACGCACGCGCATCAGGCCATGCAGCGAACCTGACGGCTCGTTACGGTGGCAGCTACCAAACTCGGCCATACGCAGCGGCAGATCGCGATAAGACTTCAGCCCCTGGTTGAAAATTTGTACGTGACCCGGGCAGTTCATCGGCTTAATGCAGTATTCACGGTTCTCAGAAGACGTGGTGAACATTGCATCTTTGTAGTTGTCCCAGTGACCGGTTTTTTCCCACAGGACACGGTCCATCATGAACGGACCTTTAACTTCCTGATACTGGTACTCTTTCAGTTTAGAACGAACAAACACTTCCAGTTCACGGAAGATGGTCCAGCCGTCGTTGTGCCAGAATACCATACCCGGCGCTTCTTCCTGCATATGGTACAGGTCGAGCTGTTTACCGATTTTACGGTGGTCGCGTTTCGCGGCTTCTTCCAGGCGCTGCAGGTAAGCGTTAAGTGCTTTTTTGTCTGCCCACGCCGTACCGTAAATACGTTGCAACATTTTGTTGTTGCTGTCGCCACGCCAGTAAGCCCCTGCCGTTTTCATTAGTTTGAAATGATGGCAGAAACGCATGTTCGGTACGTGCGGACCGCGGCACATATCGACATATTCTTCATGGAAGTACAGACCTGGCTTGTCATCATGGGCGATGTTTTCGTCAAGAATGGAGACTTTGTAGCTCTCCCCACGGTTGGCGAAAGTTTCACGCGCTTCGTGCCAGCTGACTTTCTTCTTAATGACGTCGTAGTTTTTCTCAGCAAGCTCATGCATCCGCTTCTCGAGTGCTTCGACATCTTCCTGGGTTAACGTGCGGTCAAGATCAACGTCGTAATAAAAACCGTTGTCAATAACCGGGCCGATTGCCATTTTGGTATGCGGCCAAAGTTGTTTAATCGCGTGCCCTAACAGGTGCGCACAGGAGTGACGAATGATCTCCAGACCTTCTTCGTCTTTGGCGGTAATGATCGACAGTTGTGCGTCGTTTTCAATCAGATCGCAAGCATCAACCAGTTCGCCATTAACGCGCCCTGCGATACAGGCTTTCGCCAGACCTGGACCAATGTCCAGCGCAACATCCATGGGGCTTACAGCGTGATCGTAATGGCGTTGGCTGCCATCAGGAAGAGTTATAACAGGCATTTTATATCCTTATTTGCAGTGGTGACCCACACGAAAGATCACATACAAAGAAAAATTTGTTTATTAACAGTTCATTGCGAAACCATCTAGCCAACAAATGCTAAATTGGTTCGCAATCAGGTACACAAATGAAAGACATTAACCTCTCACCTTCCACCCGGTTGAGCGATGTTAACACTAAAAAAAGGGAGATTGTACCTTTCCGTTTCACATTGATTCGATTCGCAATTCGTTTGTAGTGAGTACACCAGCAAAACGCTTAAAGAACAACTGATAACATCACGGAGCGTCTGAAAGGTTTACTGCGAGCGGATTTACAGCAGCATAAACTGAATCCAGCAAAGTTCGTTGCATGATTTGGCGGTAGTATTTAAACGATCATGAGATTAATGACGAAGTGGTCATATCACAATGATAAAAGTGACACAATTCTTATAGCAATTTTTCGTGCACATTTCGTTCTGGCGATAATAATTAATCATCATCCTCAAAACCTCCAGACATATATAAGGCGAATAGATTATGAGTCAAAACGACATTATTATCAGAACTCATTATAAGTCTCCTCATAGAATGCACATCGATAGCGACATACCAACGCCTTCATCAGAGCCTATTAATCAATTTGCGCGCCAACTCATCACCCTACTTGATACCTCTGACTTAAGTTCGATGCTGTCATACTGTGTTACTCAGGAATTTACCGCAATCTGTCGAAAAATATCACAAAATTGTTATTCCACTGCCCTTTTTACCATTAACTTTGCCACTTCACCCATCCATGCAGAAAATATACTCATTACATTACACTATAAAAAAGAAATCATTTCCTTATTACTGGAAACCACGCCTATTAAAGCTAACCATTTGCGAAGCATACTGGATTATATTGAACAGGAACAGTTAACTGCCGAAAATCGTAACCATTGTATGAAACTGTCTAAAAAAATCCATAGAGAAAAAACTATACAACCAACAGTAAATCTCAATGGTAGTGCATTTTTTTCGCAATCTCCTTCTGACGCTATTTTTTGTCGCCATCTGTCATTGCAATACGCCCTTGATTCACTGGGAAATGGAGAAGGCAAAGTCAACCTGATTAAACATTACTCCTCCGTTGAATCCATACAACAGCATGTCCCCTTAGTCCGGGACGCGGAGTTCAGAGCATTACTTCGCCATCCTCCTGCAGGGAGTCGCGTTATCGCGAGTAAGGATTTTGGCTTCGCTTTAGATATTTTCTTCTGTCGAATGATGGCAAACAATGTCAGTCATATGTCTGCGATTTTATATATAGACAATCATACTTTGTCAGTAAGGCTACGAATAAAGCAGTCGGCGTATGGGCAATTAAATTATGTTGTGTCCGTTTACGACCCGAACGATACCAACGTTGCCGTCAGAGGCACCCACAGGACAGCACGGGGCTTTCTCTCGCTTGATAAGTTCATCAGTTCAGGTCCCGATGCTCAGACCTGGGCTGATAGGTATGTTCGCAACTGTGCAATTGCTATTCTGCCCCTATTACCTGAGGGAGTTCCAGGGGCTATTTTCACGGGTATCGCGACACGAATGCCATTTGCCCCTATACATCCATCGGCAATGTTGTTAATAATGGCCACAGGCCAGACTCAACAGCTTATTACATTATTCAGACAGTTGCCCATACTCCCTGAAAAAGAAATCATTGAAATAATAACTGCGCAGAATAGCGTTGGTACACCTGCTTTATTTTTGGCTATGATGAACGGACATACTGACAACGTAAAAATATTTATGCAAGAAATTCAGTCACTGGTAGATAATCACATCATTCATGAAGATAATCTGGTTAAATTGTTGCAAACTAAAAGTGCTAACGAAACACCTGGACTCTATATCTCCATGTTGTATGGATTCGATGAAATAATCGATATCTTTCTGAATGCATTAACCACTCCAATAGCACAAGAGCTTCTAAACAAAAAACTGGTGATGAGTATTTTAGCCATGAAAATACATGATGGTGAGCCAGGATTATATGCCGCAATGGAAAATAATCACCCTTTGTGTGTCACACGGTTCCTCTCTAAAATTAATGGCATCGCCTTTAAATACAAGTTAAGCAAAGCTAACATCATGGATTTATTAAAAGGAGCTACAGCACAGGGAACCCCTGCATTATACATCGCCATGAGCAAGGGTAATGAAGACGTCGTGTTATCTTATATATCGACGCTGGGTGCTTTTGCAAAAAAACATTCTTTTAGTCAACATCAGTTATTTACACTGTTGGCTGCTAAAAATCATGACAACATGTCAGCTGTTCATATAGCCATTCATCATAATCATTATAAAACTGTAGAAACATATTATGCTGCTATAAATGTAATCAGCCAAAGCCTGAGTTTTAGTGCCGGTGAACTAAAGACGTATTTATAACCAGCTATTTACGATATTTATATATCGATACATAATTTTATTTTTTCATAAAACGCAGAAACAGTGATCAGGTGTACAACGCCACCCGACGGCTGTAATAACAAAAAATCCCTTGATGCCTGTCCCTTTTGTTACACTCCGTTATCACGCACAAGAGATATGCAGGACACTGGTATGCCGACTAAACGCTTTGATAAAAAACACTGGAAGATGGTGGTGGTGCTACTGGCAATCTGTGGCGCTATGTTGTTGCTACGTTGGGCAGCAATGATTTGGGGCTGAGCAGTGACAAACGAAGACAGCCAGACCGCATAACACGGTCCGGCAGATAATTTTACATGCTGTAGCCCAGCGATAAGGTTGTCCGACGGTCGGTATGTTCCGGTGCAGACTCTGGAGGTTCAGAGTTCCATGTGACGTTGTAAGCCACCTTCAGTCCAAAATGTTCATTAATAGCAACATTTAATGCGCTTTCGGAGTTCAGCGTTGTGTCTTCCGCGCCAAAGACCGAAACACCCTGCGTAAATTTAGCGTTGTCAGTCAACTGCCATGCATAAGCCCCGGAGGCATAGCCCAGCGGCTGGGTTTCACTGGCATTGTCGGTATATTTGTCGTAACGCACACCTGGACCGAATTCAAAGCGGAAACTGTGTACCGGGCCATTCAAAAACTGACGACCATAACCCGCGGTCAACACATCGCGCTCTCGATAGCCGTTATAACGGTCTGTCAGCCAGCTTGCCTGACCAAATAAATAGTCATAATCAGTTAAATTAAAACGGCTACGCCCGCCCGCCGCATATTTTTCTGAAGAACGCTCATCATTAGAAGAAGTATTACTGGCGTTCCCCCACAGCGACCAGGCAGTGGTTTGTCCATACCAGGTCATGGTGGTGTCAGCCGTAAGTGAGGAGCTTTTCGTATTGCCTGATTGTGCAAGATATCCTGCGTTCAGATTACCTTCGAAAGGTTTTTTAGCGCTGGCAGGATCGTCCATGACAGTAAAAACGGAATCATCGGCAGCTGCATTCAGTGACGCAAACATGCCCCCCGCCAACATAACGATGGCAGGAACTGTCTTCAAAAGCTTCATTTATCAAGAGTCCGTACAACAAAAAAAGAGACCATCGCGGTCCCGGAAACTTTCTTAAGGATCAAAGATTAGCGTCCCTGGAAAGGTAACGAATTATAAAAAGGCGCGAATAACTTAGCAATGTATTCTTATTTCATTTTTTGAATAAGCATGTGGCGAAAACAGATTTTTATTTATATATATTTATCTGCAAAATTTTAAATAAAGCTCCAATAAATCATATTGTTAATTTCTTCACTTTCCGCTGATTCGGTGCCAGACTGAAATCAGCCTATAGGAGGAAATGATGGTACGTATCTATACGTTGACACTTGCGCCCTCTCTCGATAGCGCAACAATTACCCCGCAAATTTATCCCGAAGGAAAACTGCGCTGTACCGCACCGGTGTTCGAACCCGGGGGCGGCGGCATCAACGTCGCCCGCGCCATTGCCCATCTTGGAGGCAGTGCCACAGCGATCTTCCCGGCGGGTGGCGCGACCGGCGAACACCTGGTTTCACTGTTGGCGGATGAAAATGTCCCCGTCGCTACTGTAGAAGCCAAAGACTGGACCCGGCAGAATTTACACGTACATGTGGAAGCAAGCGGTGAGCAGTATCGTTTTGTTATGCCAGGCGCGGCATTAAATGAAGATGAGTTTCGCCAGCTTGAAGAGCAAGTTCTGGAAATTGAATCCGGGGCCATCCTGGTCATAAGCGGAAGCCTGCCGCCAGGTGTGAAGCTGGAAAAATTAACCCAACTGATTTCCGCTGCGCAAAACCAAGGGATCCGCTGCATCATCGACAGTTCTGGCGAAGCGTTAAGTGCAGCACTGGCGATTGGTAACATCGAGTTGGTTAAGCCTAACCAAAAAGAACTCAGTGCGTTGGTGAATCGCGAACTCACCCAGCCAGACGATGTCCGCAAAGCCGCGCAGGAAATCGTTAATAGCGGCAAGGCCAAACGGGTTGTCGTTTCCCTGGGTCCACAAGGAGCACTGGGTGTTGATAGTGAAAACTGCATTCAGGTGGTGCCACCACCGGTGAAAAGCCAGAGTACCGTTGGCGCTGGTGACAGCATGGTCGGCGCGATGACACTGAAACTGGCAGAAAATGCCTCTCTTGAAGAGATGGTTCGTTTTGGCGTAGCTGCGGGGAGTGCAGCCACACTCAATCAGGGAACACGTCTGTGCTCCCATGACGATACGCAAAAAATTTACGCTTACCTTTCCCGCTAACAAAAACATTCCCCCAGCATTGGGGGAATCATCACCAACCTGTCGGCAACGCGTTTCTCCGACTATGCTCAAAAGTCATGTGATAACAAAGGGGTGAACTATGGCCAGTGGCGATCTTGTCCGTTATGTCATAACCGTCATGTTGCATGAGGATACATTGACTGAAATTAACGAGTTGAATAATTACCTGACTCGCGACGGTTTTTTGCTCACCATGACGGATGATGAGGGAAATATCCATGAGCTGGGGACTAACACTTTTGGACTTATCAGTACCCAAAGTGAAGAAGAAATTAGAGAACTGGTTTCGGGGCTTACCCAAAGTGCAACCGGCAAAGATCCTGAAATCACCATCACGACCTGGGAGGAATGGAATAGCAACAGAAAATAAATGGTTTTTGGGCAATAATCAGTCTGTGGTGTGCGTTAGCTCGTGTTTTTACACCGCATTCTTGCGCTAACCTTATGATCTGGCAGACAACATGGGAGAGACATCATGTGGCAGGCAATCAGTCGTCTTTTGAGCGAGCAGTTAGGTGAAGGCGAAATCGAACTGCGTAATGAACTGCCTGGCGGAGAAGTCCATGCCGCATGGCATTTGCGCTATGCAGGACATGACTTTTTCGTCAAATGTGATGAAAGGGAACTGCTTCCCGGTTTTACCGCCGAAGCCGACCAACTGGAGTTACTGTCGCGTAGTAAAACCGTCACCGTGCCTAAGGTTTGGGCAGTTGGCGCTGACCGTGACTACAGTTTTCTGGTGATGGATTATCTCCCACCTCGTCCGCTGGATGCGCATAGCGCATTTATTCTTGGTCAGCAAATTGCGCGTTTACATCAATGGAGTGACCAACCACAATTTGGCCTCGATTTCGATAACGCGCTCTCCACAACTCCACAGCCCAACACCTGGCAACGTCGCTGGTCAACGTTTTTTGCTGAACAACGGATTGGCTGGCAGTTGGAACTGGCAGCAGAAAAAGGGATCGCTTTCGGCAATATCGACGCCATCGTAGAGCATATTCAGCAGCGTCTCGCCTCACATCAACCGCAGCCTTCTCTGTTGCACGGCGATTTATGGTCCGGCAACTGTGCGCTGGGTCCGGATGGCCCGTACATTTTCGACCCGGCCTGCTACTGGGGTGACCGAGAGTGCGACCTGGCGATGTTACCGCTGCATACTGAACAGCCGCCACAAATCTATGACGGCTATCAGTCAGTATCCCCGCTACCTGCCGATTTCCTTGAACGTCAACCGGTTTACCAACTCTACACGCTGTTAAATCGTGCAAGGTTATTTGGCGGTCAGCATTTGGTTATTGCTCAGCAGTCATTGGATAGATTATTAGCAGCATGATATGGGTTGAGGATAATGGCCGCTCCGTGCGGCCTTTTGATTAAATAAACCCAAGCAGAGAAAAGAACACATAACCTGCAGCAATACAAATAACCGGCAGGATATACAGTGAGAAAAACTGCAGGAAAATAGTATGGTGCGGAACAACAATACGGGACTCAATTTGTTCACGCGTTAGCCCCTCTTCCCCTTTGGCTTTTTCCAGAATGAGTTGATCTTCAACACCTTCCCGCAAGAAGCGCGCCTGGCGACTCATCCGGGCACCGGAATCCTGCAACGCCAGTCCGACAAAAATCAGGATGAAAATCACCCAGAACATAACGTTCACGCCACCATTAAAATTGGGCGTCGGGGAGTTATACCAGAACAGATTCAAAAAAGGCGTATTCGCCTGCATCATATCGATCATGACATGAGTAAAGTCGAGCATGACCGCATTAATGCCTTCCTGGTTTTCCTGCCGGGTATTCATAAATTTCAGCAAAGAAATCAATGTAGAGATCAATGCAGGTATAAAAATCACCCAACCCAAAATCCTTTTCAAAACAGCAATGCGTCCAGCTTGTTGATACGTCATGAGTTCTCCTTGATTAAGACGCGTCGTTTCACTTAGTTTACCTGTAGATATCTGTTTTCGCCCATTCTTTAAAGGCGATATGATAGGCGCTTAATCATAAGCACGGCTTAATACCTTACACATAATGCTTTAAAGGAGAGGTTGTAATGTCAACCCCGCGTCAGATTCTTGCTGCAATTTTTGATATGGATGGATTACTTATCGACTCAGAACCTTTATGGGATCGAGCCGAACTGGATGTGATGGCAAGCCTGGGGGTGGATATCTCCCGTCGTAACGAGCTGCCGGATACCTTAGGTTTACGCATCGATATGGTGGTCGATCTTTGGTACGCCCGGCAACCGTGGAATGGGCCAAGCCGTCAGGAAGTAGTAGAACGGGTTATTGCCCGTGCCATTTCACTGGTTGAAGAGACACGTCCATTATTACCAGGCGTGCGCGAAGCCGTTGCGTTATGCAAAGAACAAGGTTTATTGGTGGGACTGGCCTCCGCGTCACCACTACATATGCTGGAAAAAGTGTTGACCATGTTTGACTTACGCGACAGTTTCGATGCCCTCGCCTCAGCCGAAAAACTGCCTTACAGCAAGCCGCATCCGCAAGTATATCTCGACTGCGCAGCAAAACTGGGCGTTGACCCACTGACCTGCGTAGCGCTGGAGGATTCGGTAAATGGCATGATCGCCTCTAAAGCAGCCCGCATGCGTTCCATCGTCGTTCCTGCGCCAGAAGAGCAAAATGATCCACGTTTTGTATTAGCAAACGTCAAACTCTCATCGCTGACAGAACTCACCGCAAAAGACCTTCTCGGTTAATGACCAGGGGCAGTGATCACGCTGCCCCTGGTTCTTTATCTGAATTTGCATTCAACTGACGGATTAATCGTCAATTTAAGAGAAAGAGTTACACCGTCACCACTTCCGTGCACTGTATAAAAATCCTATACTGTACGTATCGACAGTTTAGTGAGTTTTATCATGACGGCGGAAGGTCACCTTCTCTTTTCTATTGCTTGTGCGGTATTTGCCAAAAATGCCGAGCTGACGCCCGTGCTGGCACAGGGTGACTGGTGGCATATTGTCCCTTCCGCAATCCTGACGTGTTTGTTACCGGACATCGATCACCCAAAGTCGTTTCTTGGGCAGCGATTAAAGTGGATATCAAAACCGATCGCCCGCGCTTTTGGGCATCGTGGTTTTACCCACAGTCTGCTGGCGGTATTTGCGCTGCTGGCAACCTTTTACCTTAAGGTTCCTGAAAGCTGGTTCATTCCGGCTGATGCGCTACAAGGAATGGTGCTGGGTTATTTAAGCCACATACTTGCCGATATGCTGACACCCGCCGGTGTTCCCCTGCTCTGGCCATGCCGCTGGCGTTTCCGCTTGCCTATCCTGGTTCCCCAAAAGGGTAACCAACTGGAACGTTTTATCTGCATGGCATTATTTGTCTGGTCGGTATGGATGCCCCATTCATTACCCGAGAACAGCGCTGTTCGTTGGTCATCGCAAATGATCAATACCTTGCAGATCCAGTTTCATCGGCTTATTAAGCATCAGGTTGAATACTAAAAAGGCAAAAATCACCTTTCTGGAATAAGCAATTCCATTTGAATATAAGAGCCAGCTCACAGTTCTGTTAATCTTGCGCCAACACTATGACTGCTACGCAGTGATAGAAATAATAAGATCAGGAGAACGGGGATGAACTTTCCATTAATTGCGAACATCGTGGTGTTCGTTGTACTGCTGTTTGCGCTGGCTCAGACCCGCCATAAACAGTGGAGTCTGGCGAAAAAAGTGCTGGTGGGTCTGGTGATGGGTGTGGTTTTTGGCCTTGCCCTGCATACCATTTATGGTTCTGACAGCCAGGTACTTAAAGATTCTGTACAGTGGTTTAACATCGTTGGTAACGGCTATGTTCAACTGCTGCAAATGATCGTTATGCCGTTAGTCTTCGCTTCTATTCTGAGCGCGGTTGCCCGTCTGCATAACGCATCTCAGTTAGGCAAAATCAGTTTTCTGACCATCGGTACGCTTTTGTTTACCACGCTGATTGCGGCGCTGGTCGGTGTGCTGGTCACCAACCTGTTTGGTTTGACGGCTGAAGGTCTGGTTCAGGGTGGTGCAGAAACTGCACGTCTGAACGCCATCGAAAGTAACTATGTTGGTAAAGTCTCTGACCTGAGCGTTCCGCAGCTGGTCTTGTCCTTTATCCCGAAAAACCCGTTTGCCGATCTGACCGGAGCCAATCCGACGTCAATTATCAGCGTGGTAATTTTTGCCGCATTCCTCGGTGTAGCTGCGCTGAAACTGCTGAAGGATGATGCGCCGAAAGGTGAACGAGTCTTAGCCGCTATCGATACCCTGCAAAGCTGGGTCATGAAGCTGGTTCGCCTGGTCATGCAGTTGACCCCTTACGGCGTTCTGGCGCTGATGACCAAAGTGGTTGCAGGTTCTAACCTGCAAGACATCATCAAACTGGGAAGTTTCGTTGTCGCGTCCTACCTCGGTCTGCTGATTATGTTTGCAGTGCATGGCATTCTGCTGGGCATTAATGGCGTGAGTCCGCTGAAGTACTTCCGTAAGGTATGGCCTGTGCTGACGTTTGCCTTTACCAGCCGTTCCAGTGCTGCGTCTATCCCATTGAATGTGGAAGCACAAACGCGTCGTCTGGGCGTTCCTGAATCCATCGCCAGTTTCGCCGCCTCTTTCGGTGCGACCATTGGTCAGAACGGCTGCGCCGGTTTGTATCCGGCAATGCTGGCGGTGATGGTTGCGCCTACGGTTGGCATTAACCCGCTGGACCCGATGTGGATTGCGACGCTGGTCGGTATTGTTACCGTTAGCTCCGCAGGCGTTGCCGGTGTCGGTGGTGGTGCAACTTTCGCCGCACTGATTGTGCTGCCTGCGATGGGCCTGCCAGTAACCCTGGTGGCGCTGTTAATCTCCGTTGAACCGCTTATCGACATGGGCCGTACGGCGCTAAACGTTAGTGGCTCGATGACAGCTGGCACGCTGACCAGCCAGTGGCTGAAGCAAACCGATAAAGCCATTCTGGATAGCGAAGACGACGCCGAACTGGCACACCATTAATTCTTATGCTGGCAACGGTCCGTTTTGTATAGGGGCCGTTGCCTTACTTTTTAAATGTTCCATCGCGGCGATGCATACTGACTCATATTTAAACAGATCGTCAGCGAAAAAAATGTCCAACTTATCAATACATTCCTGGCTCAATGAATGTGCCTGTAGCGAGAAGCTTAAAACCTCATACCCGAGACGTTTTCTAAGTGAACTATCTGGAATACTCATAATATCTTCAAGTATACCACTTCCCATTCCCGGAAGATTTAGTGGATTAAAAAGAAGATTGATATTAAGCATTGATATTATCGAAGGAAACTTTAGGAGACTCTCATTTTTTTGAATCGCAGCAAAAATGCTCCCGACAGGATGTATATAATTTTGTTCATAGTATATAGTCCTTAAATAGTGAATAACCAACCTGTTTTTTATACTGATCAAATTGGTCATTTTTTCTGGGCGAAATACAGAAGTGACATCCATTCCAATAAAATCT
>NZ_JAYQWM010000054.1:0-26213 GCF_036662595.1 Escherichia sp. Lx600-2
GCTTTCAGCTCACTGTCGCGAGGTGGCGTATATTACGCTTTCCTCTTTCAGAGTCAACCCTGAATTTCAGGATTTTTTCTCTTCGTTGTTCCGACCATCCTGTGAAGTGTTTCACGTTGTCGTCTCAACGGAGGCGCATTATAGGGATCCCAATTTTTTGCACAAGTATTTTTTTGATCTTTTTTTCTGTTTGTTGTTTTTTCACCCTTTTTGCTGCAATCGCACACAAAACGGTGCTTTTTTGCATACTAAAAGACTTGCACAAGGCCAATAATGCCCCCAAAGTCATTAGTAAATCATTTATTGCTGAGGTAAGTATGTCTGATGTTTTACGCCCATACCGCGATCTTTTTCCACAAATCGGTCAGCGCGTAATGATCGACGATAGCAGTGTCGTGATTGGTGACGTTCGTCTGGCTGATGATGTGGGGATCTGGCCGCTCGTTGTGATTCGTGGAGATGTACATTATGTACAGATCGGAGCACGCACCAATATCCAGGATGGCAGTATGTTGCATGTCACTCATAAATCCTCGTACAACCCAGATGGCAACCCATTAACCATTGGCGAAGATGTCACTGTTGGTCACAAGGTGATGCTCCACGGCTGCACCATTGGCAATCGAGTTTTGGTTGGGATGGGCTCAATTTTACTTGATGGCGCAATAGTAGAAGATGATGTGATGATTGGTGCGGGTAGTCTGGTCCCACAAAATAAACGGCTGGAGAGCGGATATCTGTATCTCGGTAGTCCCGTCAAACAGATCCGCCCGTTAAGTGATGAAGAGAAGGCTGGGTTACGTTACTCCGCGAATAATTACGTGAAATGGAAAGACGAATACCTGGATCAGGGTAACCAGACCCAACCTTGATCATCTTCACTTTGTTCCTGAATTAAGTTTTCCGCTTCTTCTTCCAGGTCCCAGCGATGCTGACGAAAACTCGCTAACCACTGCTCTGGCGTATCTCCAGTAAAGCGATACGCCAGGCTATCGCCAGAGATCGCACATGTCAGTTGCATGCCATTCACGAGAGCGGGAAAACATACACATTTTTTATTCTCGTCCCACTCTTCCCTGTCCGGAAACTGGATGGCCTGATTCACGCTGACAACTCCTGTTGCAATAGTTTGATGACCGGTTCTACATCAGGCAGAACGCCATGCCAAAGAAGGAAGGCATGAGCCGCCTGTGCCACCAGCATTCCTAAACCATCAGCATTACGCTTTGAGCCTCGCTGCTCACACCATGCCAGAAAAGGAGTTTTTCCTTTCTGATAGAACATGTCATAGCAATAAATGCCTGGATGAATGAACGATGACGGGATCGCCGGAATATCACCACTGATGCCACTGGATGTTGCATTAATAATGAGATCAAACTCATGACCTTCCAGTTCGTCCATACCCAACGCCTGAATACTGCCAGTGTGCGCAAACAATTTAGCCAACTCTTCCGCGCGGGATACCGTCCGATTAGTGATTGTCACCGCACAGTCCAGGGAAAGGAGTGGCAGTAGTACGCCGCGAGATGCTCCACCAGCGCCGATAAGCAGAATACGTAAACCAGGGCGGATAAAAGACAGACGTTCCAGATCGCTTAACAAGCCTACACCATCGGTATTGTCACCCAGCAGGCGTCCATCTTCTAACCGCATGAGGGTATTAACAGCACCAGCCAACGCTGCCCGTTCAGTAAGCTCATCCGCTCTGGCAAAAGCCTCTTCTTTAAAAGGCACCGTCACATTCGCACCTTTACCACCAGCACGAAAGAAAGCGTTCAGTGTGTTGATGAAATCATTGATGGGTGCCAACACGCGCCCATAGGGATGTTCAATATTCAGTTGCTGAGCAAATTGCTGATGAATGAATGGCGATTTGCTGTGGGCTATCGGATTACCAAAAACAGCATAGGTTTCCATTATGTTACCCCTGTCGAAACAGTTCACCCGTCAGGGCATCGCGGATTTCTGAAGGATTTAAACGCCCCCCCGTTTCACCAGGCACAACCGGGAACGCCGCGCCAAATTGTGCGCGAACTTCGTCTACTGTTCGACAAGGTGGCAATCCACTCAAGTTGGCACTGGTAGAAACCAGCGGTTTACCATAAGCCTGGCACAAAGCAACCACCAACGGATGGTCGGTGACTCGTACAGCAAGCGAATCAAAGCGGCCCGTCAACCAGCGCGGTGTTGTCGCAGGCGCGGGAAAGACAAAGGTGACAGGACCTGGCCAGCGGGAAAAAATGGTTTCACGCTGCACGTCAGTCAACATGGTGTCATCAATATAGGGTTTAAGCTGCTCGTAATTTGCTGCGATTAAAATCAGCCCCTTATCAACCGGACGCTGTTTTAACTCCAACAGTCGCATCACTGCTGTTTCGCTATCAGGATCGCACCCGACGCCGAAAACGGCTTCCGTTGGATAGGCGATGACACGTTCTTCATTGAGGACATCTATCGCAGCTGCGATAGCGTCTCCTTGCAGGTTATTATTCACGTTATTATTCCGCCGAAACCGGCTTTCCACATTGTTTACTGGCACAAAAGTGTTTTACACCCTGCGCGGTTTTCTTTTCGATGAGTAGCGGATAATGACACTCAGGGCATTCTCCAGCTATGGGTTTGAAGTTAATGGCAAATTGACACTCCGGGTAGCGATCACAAGAGTGAAATGTTTTGCCATAACGGGAGCGGCGCTGGACCAGATGGCCCGTCCGACATTGGGGGCATGTAATTGCTGTTTCATCCGGTTTATCGATAAGTTCGGTATGTTCGCATTCAGGGTAGTTAATGCAACCAATAAACATACCAAAGCGTCCCTGGCGTAATACCAGATTTGCGCCACATGCAGGGCAAACCTGCCCCTCCAGAACTTTGACGATATGTCCATCCGCTGAAGATTTCAGAGGACGGACGTAGTCACACGCCGGATACTGTGAGCATCCAAGAAACGGACCGTGTTTCCCGGATCGAATAACCAGTTCAGCCCCGCACTTTGGGCAGGACTCATTATTACGCACCGTGAACAGTGCTGATTTTGCCATAACAACTTATGCTGAATTAAAGAAATGATTAATGCAGCATACCTTCATTCACTTCAAAGAGTAATTCTTCCATTTGCTGGTACGCATTTTCGCAGCCCGGAATATTGAACAACACCATCAGGATTACCCATTTCAGGTCTTCCAGGTCGAACTCTGCGGTATCCAGCGCGAGCACTCGCTCTATCACCATTTCACGGGTTTCAAGGTTAAGCACCTGAATTTGCTCAAGGAAAAGCAGAAAACCACGACAGCTGGCATCCAGTCTTTCACACTCCTCAGGGGTATAAATACGCATGGAGAGTGGATCAGAGGCCAGTTGCATCGGTTCTGCCAGTCCTTCCTGATAATCCGCAAGCTTTTCCAGCCAAAGCAGGGCATTGTAGATATCTTCTCGATCAAATCCTGCGTCGGTAAGATCCTGTTCAAGTTTGTCTTGATCCACACGCAACTCAGCTTCTGTGTGAATATAGGTTTCAAACAAATACATTAGTACGTCGAACATGGCATGCCCTCCTCAATCGGACATAGCCGCCGGGTACAGCTGCGATCCATCCTGCTAACTCCAGTTCGAGTAGTTGAGTAACTACCTCTGGCACAGGTTGGCCGGCACGTTCAGCGACGACGTCAACAGGTGTTACCTCATCTCCTACGTTAGCCAGGAGCTCAGGAAATGGCAATGCCACGTCTTCCTGATCTGGTGAATAAAATGAATTTTCAGGGGCGTCTGGCAACCAGTGCAATCCAAATTGCAAGTTTTCCAGAATTTCTTCCGGTTCCGTCACAAGAATCGCACCTTGTTTTATTAACCAGTGAGGCCCTTCGCTTCCCGGATTCCCTATTGGTCCTGGCAAGGCAAAAACTTCACGCCCCTGCTCAAGCGCACAACGTGCTGTCACCAACGAACCACTGCGCAAAGCCGCTTCCACCACCAGTACACCTTTACTTAGACCACTGATAATGCGATTTCTTCGTGGGAAATTGTAAGCAAGGGGTGGAACATCGAGGGGAAATTCCGAGACAAGTGCCCCACCATGTTCAAGCAAACTGGTAGCCAGTCGGGCATGGCGGCGGGGATGAATGGTATTAAGTCCGTTCCCCAATACAGCAATGCTGACGCCATTTACCTGTAAGGCCGCTTTATGCGCCACACCATCGATTCCACGCGCCAGTCCACTCGTAATTGTCACTCCACGCTTCGCCAGAGTTTCGCAAAATAATCGTCCCCATCGCTCGCCATACCATGAATGCGCCCGACTCCCCACTACGGCAAGCTGAAATGAATGCAGCGCGTGCAGTTCTCCTTCAACAAACAGTGCGCCGGGGTAATCTGTCGTCGCCAGAAGTTGAGGAGGATAAAATTCGCTGTCCGCAGGGATTAAATGATGGTTGGGTTGCTCCAACCAACAAAGTGAGCTTTCGATACTCTTTCGTGGAAATGAAAGAAAGCGTTGTGCCTGCCGCAATGTAAGCCCTGTTTGCTGCAATACAAGCGCATCAATATGCGACTGTTTTGCCACCCAGTGAGCGATACGGACCATATCATCGCCGTACAAGCTGCTGACGCTCATTAAACGCAGCCAAATTTCTGTATCGACCATCCTTATCTCCCTGCCATAAGCAGCCTTAGCAATCTTTGCGATTGGTCAGTGATGCTGTCAATCAGAGGGGGATTTGTCTAGAATAGAAGAAATAATCTTTCTAACTCCTGAACACATCTCTGGAGATTTATGTCAGTTTTGCAAGTGTTACATATTCCGGACGAGCGGCTTCGCAAAGTTGCTAAACCGGTAGAAGAAGTGAATGCAGAAATTCAGCGTATCGTCGATGATATGTTCGAGACGATGTACGCAGAAGAAGGTATTGGCCTGGCGGCAACCCAGGTTGATATCCATCAACGTATCATTGTTATTGATGTTTCGGAAAACCGTGACGAACGGCTGGTGTTAATCAATCCGGAGCTTTTAGAAAAAAGCGGCGAAACAGGCATTGAAGAAGGATGCCTGTCGATCCCTGAACAACGTGCTTTAGTGCCACGCGCAGAGAAAGTTAAAATTCGCGCCCTGGACCGCGACGGTAAACCATTTGAACTGGAAGCAGATGGTCTGTTAGCCATCTGTATTCAGCATGAGATGGATCACCTGGTCGGCAAACTGTTTATGGATTATCTGTCACCGCTGAAACAACAACGTATTCGTCAGAAAGTTGAAAAACTGGATCGTCTGAAAGCCCGGGCTTAAGGATAAGAACTAACGTGTCAGAATCACTACGTATTATTTTTGCGGGTACACCTGACTTTGCAGCGCGTCATCTCGACGCGCTGTTGTCTTCTGGTCATAACGTCGTTGGCGTGTTCACCCAGCCAGACCGACCGGCAGGACGCGGTAAAAAACTGATGCCCAGCCCGGTTAAAGTTCTGGCTGAGGAAAAAGGTCTGCCCGTTTTTCAACCTGTTTCCCTGCGTCCACAAGAAAACCAGCAACTGGTCGCCGATCTACAGGCTGATGTTATGGTTGTCGTCGCCTATGGCTTAATTCTGCCTAAAGCAGTGCTGGAGATGCCGCGTCTTGGCTGTATCAACGTTCATGGTTCACTGCTGCCACGCTGGCGCGGTGCTGCACCAATCCAACGCTCACTATGGGCGGGTGATGCAGAAACTGGTGTGACCATTATGCAAATGGATGTTGGTTTAGACACCGGTGACATGCTCTATAAGCTCTCCTGCCCGATTACTGCAGAAGATACCAGTGGTACGCTGTACGACAAGCTGGCAGAGCTTGGCCCACAAGGGCTTATCACCACGTTGAAACAATTGGCAGACGGCACGGCGAAACCAGAAGTTCAGGACGAAACTCTTGTCACTTACGCCGAAAAGTTGAGTAAAGAAGAAGCGCGTATTGACTGGTCACTTTCGGCAGCACAGCTTGAACGCTGCATTCGCGCTTTCAATCCATGGCCAATGAGCTGGGTGGAAATTGAAGGACAGCCGGTTAAAGTCTGGAAAGCATCGGTCATTGATACGGCAACCAACGCTGCACCAGGAACGATCCTTGAAGCCAACAAACAAGGCATTCAGGTTGCGACTGGTGATGGCATCCTGAACCTGCTCTCGTTACAACCTGCGGGTAAGAAAGCGATGAGCGCGCAAGACCTCCTGAACTCTCGTCGGGAATGGTTTGTTCCGGGCAACCGTCTGGTCTGATAGTCCACTCTTCTAAGCCCGGTCTTGCCGGGCATTTTTATACTTATGAAAAAACAACGTAATTTACGTAGCATGGCGGCCCAGGCCGTTGAACAAGTCGTCGAGCAAGGGCAATCATTAAGCAACATTCTGCCACCGCTCCAGCAAAAAGTTTCCGATAAAGACAAAGCACTTCTTCAAGAGTTGTGCTTTGGCGTACTGCGTACGCTTTCGCAGTTAGACTGGCTGATTAATAAGTTAATGGCCCGTCCGATGACCGGCAAACAGCGGACCGTGCATTACCTGATTATGGTTGGTTTGTATCAACTGCTTTATACCCGCATTCCACCTCATGCTGCGCTGGCTGAAACGGTTGAAGGCGCTATCGCAATTAAGCGTCCGCAACTTAAAGGGTTGATAAACGGTGTATTACGCCAGTTCCAGCGTCAGCAAGAAGAGTTATTAGCCGAGTTTAATGCCAGTGATGCACGTTATCTGCATCCTTCCTGGTTGCTAAAGCGTCTGCAAAAAGCGTATCCAGAGCAGTGGCAATCCATCGTCGAAGCCAATAACCAGCGTCCGCCAATGTGGCTGCGCATTAATCGTACGCATCATTCCCGCGACAACTGGCTTGCATTGCTGGATGAAGCAGGAATGAAAGGCTTCCCACATACGGATTACCCTGATGCTATACGGCTGGAAACACCTGCACCTGTTCATGCGCTACCTGGTTTTGATGACGGATGGGTTACCGTTCAGGATGCATCAGCACAAGGTTGCATGACCTGGCTTGCGCCACAAAACGGTGAACACATTCTGGATCTTTGTGCCGCCCCCGGCGGTAAAACAACGCATATCCTTGAGGTGGCACCAAAAGCGCAGGTTGTTGCGGTTGATATCGACGAACAGCGCCTCTCTCGGGTTTACGACAATTTAAAACGCCTTGGTATGAAGGCGACCGTGAAACAAGGTGATGGCCGTTACCCTTCTCAATGGTGTGGCGAGCAACAGTTTGATCGCATTTTATTAGATGCGCCTTGTTCAGCAACCGGTGTGATTCGTCGCCATCCAGATATTAAATGGTTACGTCGCGATCGCGATATCCCGGAACTCGCGCAATTGCAGTCTGAAATTCTCGACGCCACTTGGCCGCATTTAAAAACCGGTGGAACTCTGGTCTATGCCACCTGTTCGGTGTTACCGGAAGAGAATAGCCTGCAGATTAAAGCCTTTTTGCAACGTACCGCTGATGCCGAACTTTGCGAAACAGGAACACAAGAGCAACCGGGTAAACAAAATCTACCTGGTGCCGAAGAGGGCGACGGCTTCTTTTACGCTAAGCTAATCAAAAAGTGATGAGATAACGGGTCGCGACTGATGAAAATTATCATTCTGGGTGCCGGCCAGGTTGGCGGCACACTGGCGGAAAACCTGGTTGGCGAGAACAACGATATCACTGTTGTCGATACCAACGGTGAGCGTCTGCGAACCTTGCAGGATAAATTTGACCTGCGAGTCGTGCAGGGGCATGGCTCTCATCCACGCGTATTGCGGGAGGCAGGTGCCGACGACGCCGATATGCTGGTTGCTGTAACCAGTTCAGATGAAACCAATATGGTTGCCTGCCAGGTAGCCTACTCACTTTTCAACACCCCTAATCGCATCGCTCGTATCCGCTCACCAGACTACGTACGCGATGCCGATAAGCTATTTCATTCAGATGCTGTGCCGATTGATCATCTGATCGCACCAGAGCAGTTGGTTATCGATAATATTTACCGACTGATTGAGTATCCCGGCGCATTGCAGGTGGTGAACTTCGCTGAGGGTAAAGTCAGCCTCGCTGTGGTTAAAGCCTATTATGGCGGCCCGCTGATTGGTAATGCACTTTCGACCATGCGCGAACATATGCCACATATCGATACTCGTGTGGCAGCAATTTTCCGCCACGATCGCCCCATTCGTCCGCAAGGTTCGACCATTGTTGAGGCTGGTGATGAAGTGTTCTTTATTGCCGCTTCACAGCATATCCGCGCGGTGATGAGTGAATTACAGCGACTGGAAAAACCGTATAAGCGGATCATGCTGGTTGGTGGCGGTAATATCGGTGCAGGGCTGGCGCGTCGTCTGGAAAAAGATTACAGCGTTAAACTCATCGAACGTAATCAGCAGCGCGCTGCCGAACTGGCGGAAAAGTTGCAGAATACGATCGTCTTTTTTGGTGATGCGTCGGATCAAGAACTGCTGGCTGAAGAACATGTCGATCAAGTTGATCTGTTTATTGCCGTCACCAACGATGACGAGGCCAATATCATGTCCGCCATGCTTGCCAAACGTATGGGTGCGAAAAAGGTGATGGTATTGATCCAGCGTCGCGCTTATGTGGATCTGGTTCAGGGGAGCGTGATCGATATTGCGATTTCACCACAACAAGCAACTATTTCTGCGTTGCTTAGCCATGTGCGAAAAGCAGATATTGTTGGTGTTTCCTCATTGCGCCGCGGCGTAGCAGAAGCTATTGAAGCCGTTGCTCACGGTGATGAAAGCACCTCACGCGTTGTCGGCAGAGTCATTGACGAAATCAAGCTACCGCCAGGAACGATTATTGGAGCGGTGGTACGTGGAAACGACGTGATGATTGCCAATGACAATCTGCGCATTGAGCAAGGCGATCACGTAATTATGTTCCTCACAGATAAAAAGTTTATTACCGACGTCGAAAGACTCTTCCAGCCAAGCCCTTTCTTCTTGTAATTAATAAGGCGTCTAATGACGCCTTATTATTTCCCTTTGATTATCAAGGATTAATTAAATTCATTCCTGGCAGGAAAATGGCTTAACATTTGTTAGACTTATGGTTGTCGGATTCATAGGGAGAATAACATGAGCATTATTAAAGAATTTCGCGAATTTGCGATGCGCGGGAACGTGGTGGATTTGGCGGTGGGTGTCATTATCGGTGCGGCATTCGGGAAGATTGTATCTTCACTGGTTGCCGATATCATCATGCCACCACTGGGCTTATTAATTGGCGGGATCGACTTTAAACAGTTTGCTGTCACGCTACGCGATGCGCAGGGGGATATCCCTGCTGTTGTGATGCATTACGGTGTCTTCATTCAAAACGTCTTTGATTTTCTGATTGTGGCCTTTGCCATCTTTATGGCGATTAAGCTAATCAACAAACTGAATCGGAAAAAAGAAGAACCAGCAGCCGCACCAGCACCAACTAAAGAAGAAGTATTACTGACAGAAATTCGTGATTTGCTGAAAGAGCAGAATAACCGCTCTTAACAAACGCCTGAAAGCAGAAGGCCAGTGGTAAAAAAGTCATTTACTTTCTTGCCACTGGCCTCCCAGTTCCCCCGATTGCCATGTTTTCCTTTTCGCATGTAACTGCCTTTCCCTTTCTTATTTTTCTCTACTCGCTGTCGGAATAAGGGATCATGTAGTAATGCTTCTATCGCATTATCCTTTATCTGCCCTTTAGTATGCTGATATCGGCTCATAAAAACTCCAGTTGGTTATTTAACGGCGCGAGTGTAATCCTGTCAGTGCAAAAAATCAACAGCCACTCTTAACGCCACTCGCCCCTTGTTCAAGAGCTTCAAGAATCGAGCAATAAACACTGCTATGGGCGGTCCCACAACAGGCATCGTTAAGGCGTTGCAAGGAACGCTGCATACTCTGCAACTCGGCTATCCGTGCTTCGACTTCCTGCAATCTTTCTTGCACAATGCCTTTTGACTCCTGACAGGTATGGTGTTCAGGATCGATACGGATCGACAGCAACTCGCGGATCGACTCTAGACTGAAACCTAGTTGTCTGGCATGGCGGATAAATTTCAATCGCTGGAGATCGCTTTCGGTATACAGGCGAAACCCACCTTCAGTACGCACTTCATGCTCCATCATCTGCTGTTTTTCGTAATAACGAATCGTGTCGGGTGTTACTTCCGCCATTTTTGCCAGCTCACCAATGCGATACATACATACTCCACTAGTTATCGTTGATTTTATTCAACAACTTGTCAGCATAATCGCCGCGTAAAAAATCGGTACTCAGTCCAGCTTGTCGCAGCTTCAATTCCAGTAATGACAATCGACGGCTAACCTCTTGATATTGCGGATCATCGTGACGGATACCTTTGAGAATATCCAGAAGCTGAATTGCTTCCCTCCGTTGCTCAAGTTCTGGCGGTAAGCAACCGGCATTCTTCAACAAGCGATACCCCGCACGTAATTCCGGTGGCACGTGAGAATCATCATCCAGTATCAATGGTTCGCCGCTACCTGTCAGGTTATCAAACTCCCCTTTCGCTTGCGCTTCTGCTATATGACGCTCTGCCCACTGGTCAAGTAACCACATAAATACTCCAGGGGATGAACAAAAAGAGTACAGCTATTGTAGATAAGTGGGGATGCTACGGGTATAAAAAAACCCGCCGGGGCGGGTTTTTTTACGTTGCTTCAGATTACTCTGCAGCAGCTTCTGCTTTCTCTGAACGATCAACCAGCTCGATGTAAGCCATCGGCGCGTTGTCGCCTGCACGGAAGCCACACTTCAGAATACGAGTGTAACCACCGGCACGGCTCGCGAAACGCGGGCCCAGTTCGTTAAACAGTTTTGCCACGATCTCGTTATCACGAGTACGGGCGAATGCCAGACGACGATTAGCAACGCTATCAGTCTTGGCAAGAGTAATCAGCGGCTCAACTACGCGGCGCAGCTCTTTCGCTTTAGGCAGAGTCGTCTTGATGATTTCATGACGAACCAGTGAACCTGCCATATTGCGGAACATAGCCTGGCGATGGCTGCTGTTGCGGTTCAGTTGACGACCACTCTTACGATGGCGCATGACCTTATCCTTCTCAGTAAAACCTTAACCTGTGATCCGGTTACTCGTCAGCGATGCTTGCCGGTGGCCAGTTTTCCAGGCGCATGCCCAGAGACAGTCCACGGGAAGCCAGCACGTCTTTAATCTCAGTAAGAGATTTTTTACCAAGGTTAGGCGTTTTAAGGAGCTCAACCTCGGTACGCTGTACCAGATCACCGATATAGTGGATAGCTTCTGCTTTAAGGCAGTTAGCAGAGCGGACAGTCAATTCCAGATCGTCAACAGGGCGCAGCAGGATCGGATCGAACTCTGGTTTCTCTTCTTTCACTTCAGGCTGACGTACATCACGTAAGTCAACGAAAGCTTCCAGTTGTTCAGCCAGAATGGTTGCCGCACGACGAATCGCCTCTTCAGGATCGATTGTGCCGTTGGTTTCCATTTCGATGACCAGCTTGTCCAGGTCGGTACGCTGTTCTACACGCGCTGCTTCAACATTGTAGGCAATACGCTCCACAGGGCTGTAGCATGCGTCGACCAGCAGACGGCCGATTGGGCGCTCATCTTCTTCCGAATGAATTCGGGTAGAAGCCGGCACATAACCACGACCGCGCTGAACTTTGATACGCATGCTAATAGACGCGTTCTCATCGGTCAGGTGGCAGATCACGTGCTGCGGCTTGACGATTTCGACATCACCGTCGTGGGTGATATCGGCTGCAGTCACAGGGCCAATGCCAGATTTATTCAAGGTAAGAATAACTTCATCTTTGCCCTGAACTCTCACCGCCAGCCCTTTCAGGTTGAGCAGGATTTCCAGGATATCTTCCTGAACGCCTTCTTTGGTGCTGTACTCATGTAGTACACCATCAATCTCAACCTCGGTCACCGCGCAACCCGGCATCGATGAGAGCAGAATACGGCGCAGTGCGTTACCCAGAGTATGGCCAAAGCCACGCTCTAAAGGCTCAAGGGTCACCTTGGCGTGCGTCGAACTCACTTGCTCGATATCAACCAGGCGCGGTTTTAGAAACTCTGTCACAGAACCCTGCATTGTGTCCTCTCTTTGGTACTAAGCTTTACTTGGAGTAAAGCTCGACGATCAGGTGTTCGTTAATGTCCGCAGACAGATCAGAACGCTCCGGCTTACGCTTAAACGTACCTTCCATCTTGCCAGCATCAACTTCCAGCCAGGTTGGCTTTTCACGCTGCTCAGCCAGCTCCAGAGCGGCTTTCACGCGAGACTGCTTCTTCGCTTTCTCACGAATGCTTACAACGTCATTCGGACTAACCTGATAAGAAGCGATGTTAACAACACGACCGTTTACCATAATTGCTTTATGGCTAACCAGCTGACGTGCTTCTGCACGAGTGGCACCGAAGCCCATACGGTATACAACGTTGTCCAGACGACCTTCCAGCAGAGCCAACAGGTTTTCACCGGTGTTGCCTTTCAGACGTGCTGCTTCTTTGTAGTAGTTACGGAACTGACGCTCCAGCACACCATAGATACGGCGAACTTTTTGCTTTTCACGCAACTGCACACCATAGTCAGACAGACGCGGTTTACGCGCACCGTGCTGGCCAGGAGCTTGTTCAATTTTACACTTGGTATCGATCGCGCGAACGCCAGACTTAAGGAATAAGTCGGTGCCCTCACGACGGCTCAGCTTGAGCTTAGGACCCAAATATCTTGCCATTTTCTTTCTCCAACAAACCTGGAAAACGAGGCGTTATACGCGACGTTTTTTCGGCGGACGACAACCGTTATGAGGGATCGGAGTCACATCAGTAATGTTAGTGATGCGGAAACCTGCGGCGTTCAGAGCACGAATAGTAGATTCGCGGCCTGGACCCGGACCTTTAACCATAACTTCCAGATTCTTGATGCCGTATTCTTTCACGGCGTCAGCGCAACGCTCTGCTGCAACCTGAGCTGCAAACGGAGTGGATTTGCGAGAACCACGGAAACCGGAACCACCGGCTGTTGCCCAACCCAACGCGTTACCCTGACGATCAGTGATAGTCACGATGGTGTTGTTGAAAGAAGCATGGATATGAGCCACGCCGTCAGAGACTTGTTTTCTTACACGTTTACGTGCACGAATTGGTGCCTTTGCCATTATTCAATCACCCCGATTATTTCTTGATCGGTTTGCGCGGACCCTTACGGGTACGTGCGTTGGTCTTGGTACGCTGACCGCGAACCGGGAGACCACGACGATGACGCAAACCGCGATAGCAACCAAGATCCATCAGGCGCTTGATGCTCATGCTGATTTCACGGCGCAGATCACCTTCAACGACAAATTTGGCAACTTCGTCACGCAGCGTGTCGATTTGTCCTTCAGACAGCTCACTGATCTTAACATCTTCAGCGATACCCGCTGCAGCCAGGATGGCTTTAGAACGGGTCTTGCCGACGCCATAAATCGAAGTTAATGCGATTACGGCATGCTTATGATCAGGAATGTTAATGCCTGCTATACGGGCCACTATGCACTCCTACTATTTAATATGTACGTTCCATGCTGAAAAGCCCGTTTTCAGGATACTCAAATGGAAACGCACAGACATACAAAAGATTGGCTGGCTAATCTAGCCAGCTCAACCCAACTTTGCAAGAAAAATATGCGAAAAAATCAGCCTTGGCGCTGTTTATGCTTCGGCTCGGCACTGCAAATCACACGGATGACACCATCACGCTTAACGATTTTGCAGTTACGGCATAATTTCTTGACGGAAGCACGAACTTTCATTTTTACTCTCCGTAACTTCTCGGGCGACCAATTATCGGCCGTAGCCTTTCAGGTTCGCCTTCTTCAATGCAGACTCATACTGACTGGACATCATCAGAGTTTGCACTTGAGCCATAAAGTCCATAATCACGACAACAACGATAAGCAGTGAGGTCCCACCGAAGTAGAACGGTACTTTCATTGCATCACGCATGAACTCCGGGATCAGGCAGATAAAGGTAATATACAGCGCACCAACCAGGGTCAGGCGGGTCATTACTTTATCGATATACTTCGCCGTTTGCTCTCCCGGACGAATTCCTGGTACAAATGCACCGGACTTCTTCAGGTTATCTGCTGTTTCACGCGGGTTGAAAACCAACGCCGTGTAGAAGAAACAGAAGAAGATGATTGCAGACGCATAGAGTAACACATAAAGCGGTTGCCCAGGCTGCAAATACAGCGAAATTGTTGTCAGCCAGTTCCAACCAGTACCGCCCCCGAACCATGACGCGATGGTCGCCGGGAACAGAATAATACTGGAAGCGAAGATTGCCGGGATTACCCCCGCCATATTCACTTTCAGCGGTAAATGTGTGCTCTGTGCAGCATAGACACGACGACCTTGCTGACGTTTCGCGTAGTTTACCACAATGCGGCGTTGACCACGCTCAACAAATACAACAAAGAACGTCACTGCAAATACTAATACTGCAACCAACAGCAACACGAGGAAGTGCAGGTCGCCTTGACGCGCTTGCTCGATAGTATGGGCAATGGCTGGCGGGAGTCCCGCGACAATACCGGCGAAGATAATGATTGAAATACCGTTGCCGATACCTCGTTCAGTGATCTGTTCGCCCAACCACATCAGGAACATCGTTCCTGTGACCAGACTTACAACAGCGGTGAAGTAGAATGCAAAGCCCGGGTTAATCACCAGGCCTTGCATACCAGGCATATTCGGCAGACCGGTAGCAATACCGATCGACTGGAATATTGCCAGCACCAGAGTACCGTAGCGGGTGTACTGGCTGATCTTACGACGACCAGACTCCCCTTCTTTCTTAATTTCTGCCAACGTTGGGTGAACCACCGTCAGCAGCTGGATAATGATCGACGCCGAAATATACGGCATGATCCCCAGAGCAAAGATAGAAGCACGGCTGAGAGCACCACCAGAGAACATGTTAAACATCTCAATGATGGTGCCTCGCTGTTGCTCAAGCAGTTTGGCAAGTACAGCGGCATCAATACCAGGGATCGGAATAAAAGAGCCAATACGGAACACAATCAGCGCACCGATAACAAACAGCAGTCTGCGTTTCAGCTCGCCTAAGCCACCTTTGGCACTTTGAAAATCTAATCCCGGTTGTTTAGCCATCTGCTACTTATTCCTCGATTTTACCGCCAGCAGCTTCGATAGCAGCACGAGCGCCTTTAGTAACACGCAGGCCACGAACAGTTACCGGAGTCGTTACTTCGCCAGCCAGGATCACTTTCGCGAACTCGATCTGGATACCGATAATGTTAGCCGCTTTCAGCGTGTTCAGGTCTACTACACCGCCTTCTACTTTAGCCAGGTCAGACAGACGAACTTCGGCTGTAATCGCTGCTTTACGAGAAGTGAAGCCGAATTTCGGCAGACGACGGTACAGAGGCATCTGACCACCCTCGAAACCGCGACGTACGCCACCGCCAGAACGAGACTTCTGACCTTTGTGACCACGACCACCGGTTTTACCGAGGCCAGAACCGATACCACGACCCAGGCGTTTACCCGCCTTTTTGGAGCCTTCGGCCGGAGACAGAGTATTTAAACGCATCTCTTACTCCTCAACTTTAACCATGAAGGAAACCGCGTTGATCATACCGCGAATAGCAGGAGTATCCTCGCGCTCTACGGTGTGACCAATACGACGCAGACCCAGGCCAAGCAGCGTTGCCTTGTGTTTCGGCAGACGACCGATTGCACTGCGGGTTTGAGTAATTTTAATAGTCTTTGCCATGGTTTATTTCCCCAGAATTTCTTCAACGGATTTACCACGCTTGGCAGCGACCATTTCTGGAGAATTCATATTTTCCAGGCCATCAATAGTTGCACGAACCACGTTGATCGGGTTGGTGGAACCATATGCTTTAGCCAGAACGTTATGAACCCCAGCGACTTCCAGAACGGCGCGCATTGCACCACCGGCGATGATACCGGTACCTTCGGAAGCCGGCTGCATGAATACGCGAGAACCCGTGTGAACACCTTTAACAGGGTGTTGCAGAGTGCCGTTATTCAGCGCGACGTTAATCATATTGCGACGGGCTTTTTCCATCGCTTTCTGGATCGCTGCTGGAACTTCACGCGCTTTACCGTAACCAAAACCAACGCGACCGTTACCATCGCCAACTACAGTCAGAGCTGTGAAGGAGAAAATACGACCACCTTTAACGGTTTTAGATACGCGGTTTACCGCGATCAGCTTTTCCTGCAGTTCGCCAGCTTGTTTTTCGATGTGAGCCATCTTACACCTCTACCTTAGAACTGAAGGCCAGCTTCACGGGCAGCATCTGCCAGTGCCTGGACACGACCATGATATTGGAACCCGGAACGGTCAAAGGATACATCTTTGATGCCTTTTTCCAGAGCGCGTTCAGCGACAGCTTTACCCACAGCTGCAGCCGCGTCTTTGTTACCGGTGTACTTCAGTTGTTCAGCGATAGCTTTTTCTACAGTAGAAGCAGCTACCAGAACTTCAGAACCGTTCGGTGCAATTACCTGTGCGTAAATGTGACGCGGGGTACGATGTACCACCAGGCGAGTTGCGCCCAGCTCCTGGAGCTTGCGGCGTGCGCGGGTCGCACGACGGATACGAGCAGATTTCTTATCCATAGTGTTACCTTACTTCTTCTTAGCCTCTTTGGTACGCACGACTTCGTCGGCGTAACGAACACCCTTGCCTTTATAAGGCTCAGGACGACGGTAGGCGCGCAGATCCGCTGCAACCTGGCCGATCACCTGCTTATCAGCGCCTTTCAGCACGATTTCAGTCTGAGTCGGACATTCAGCAGTGATACCCGCAGGCAGCTGATGGTCAACAGGATGAGAGAAACCCAGAGACAGGTTAATTACATTGCCTTTAACCGCTGCACGGTAACCTACACCAACCAGCTGCAGCTTCTTAGTGAAGCCTTCGGTAACACCGATAACCATTGAGTTCAGCAGGGCACGCGCGGTACCAGCCTGTGCCCAACCGTCTGCGTAACCATCACGCGGACCGAAGGTCAGGGTATTATCTGCATGTTTAACTTCAACAGCATCGTTGAGAGTACGAGTCAGCTCGCCGTTTTTACCTTTGATCGTAATAACCTGACCGTTGATTTTTACGTCAACGCCGGCAGGAACAACGACCGGTGCTTTAGCAACACGAGACATTTTTTCCTCCGATTAGGCTACGTAGCAGATAATTTCGCCACCAAGACCAGCCTGGCGCGCTGCACGATCAGTCATAACACCTTTAGAGGTAGAAACAACTGCGATACCCAGACCCGCCATAACTTTCGGCAACTCATCTTTACGTTTATAGATGCGCAGACCTGGGCGGCTGACACGCTGAATGCTTTCTACAACAGCTTTGCCCTGGAAATACTTCAGAGTAAGTTCCAGTTCAGGCTTGGTGTCGCCTTCAACTTTAAAATCTTCAATAAAACCTTCTTCCTTCAGCACGTTGGCGATTGCCACTTTCAGCTTGGAGGAAGGCATGGTGACCGCAGCTTTGTTCGCGGCCTGACCGTTACGGATACGGGTCAGCATATCCGCGATCGGATCTTGCATGCTCATCTGTCTTTACTCCCGTGATTCAATTGGTGACAATTACCAGCTAGCCTTTTTCAGACCCGGGATTTCACCGCGCATAGCGGCTTCACGGACCTTAATACGGCTCAACCCGAACTTCCGCAGGAAACCATGCGGACGACCTGTTTGACGGCAGCGGTTACGCTGACGAGACGGGCTGGAATCACGCGGCAGAGTCTGCAGCTTGAGAACAGCGTTCCAACGATCTTCGTCGGAAGCGTTCACATCAGAGATGATCGCTTTCAGTTCAGCGCGTTTCGCGAAGTATTTATCAGCTAAAGCTACGCGTTTTACTTCGCGTGCTTTCATTGATTGCTTAGCCATTTAGTAACCCTACCTTACTTGCGGAACGGGAAGTCAAAGGCAGCCAGCAGAGCGCGGCCTTCTTCGTCAGATTTCGCAGTAGTGGTAATGGTAATATCCAAACCACGAACGCGGTCGACTTTATCGTAGTCGATTTCTGGGAAGATGATCTGCTCACGGACACCCATGCTGTAGTTACCACGACCGTCGAAAGACTTAGCGGACAGGCCACGGAAGTCACGGATACGAGGTACAGCAATAGTGATCAGGCGCTCAAAGAACTCCCACATGCGTTCGCCACGCAGAGTTACTTTACAGCCGATCGGATAGCCCTGACGGATTTTGAAGCCTGCAACAGATTTGCGTGCTTTGGTGATCAGCGGTTTTTGACCGGAGATTGCTGCCAGGTCTGCTGCTGCGTTATCCAGCAGTTTTTTGTCAGCGATCGCTTCACCAACACCCATGTTCAGGGTGATCTTCTCGACCCGAGGGACTTGCATGACAGAATTGTAGTTAAACTCAGTCATGAGTTTTTTAACTACTTCGTCTTTGTAGTAATCATGCAGTTTCGCCATCGTACTACTCCAAATTACTTGATAGTTTCGCTGTTAGACTTGAAGAAACGGACTTTTTTGCCGTCTTCGAATCTAAAGCCTACACGGTCAGCCTTGCCGGTTGCCGCATTGAAGATTGCTACGTTGGAAACCTGAATAGCGGCTTCTTTTTCAACGATGCCACCCGGTTGGTTCAGGGCCGGAACCGGCTTCTGATGTTTCTTAACCAGGTTGATACCTTCAACAATGACCTTGCCGGAAGACAGGACATTCTTAACTTTACCGCGTTTACCTTTATCTTTACCGGTTAACACGATAACTTCGTCATCACGACGGATTTTCGCTGCCATGATTCGCTCCTTAGAGTACTTCTGGTGCCAGAGAGATAATTTTCATGAACTTCTCACTACGAAGCTCACGAGTTACCGGCCCAAAAATACGCGTACCGATAGGCTGCTCGCTGTTGTTGTTCAGAAGAACACAAGCATTACCATCGAAGCGAATGACAGAACCGTCCGGGCGACGAACACCCTTCTTGGTGCGCACCACTACCGCCTTCAGCACATCACCTTTTTTGACCTTACCACGCGGAATTGCTTCTTTGATGGTGATCTTGATGATGTCGCCTACGCCTGCGTAGCGACGGTGCGAGCCACCCAGAACCTTGATACACATTACGCGACGTGCACCGGAGTTGTCGGCGACGTTCAGCATAGTCTGTTCTTGGATCATTTTAGTGCTCCGCTAATGTCAACTACTACTGAGACCCGAAAATCAGGTCGTTAAAAATCCCCATATCGAGGGCGCGGCATTATAACACCGCTTCAAGGATATGGGTAGAAAAAATAAACGGCTCATTTCTGAGCCGTTTATTCGTATCGAGAGAGTGTACTGTATTACAGAACCGCTTTCTCTACAACGCGAACCAGCGTCCAGGATTTAGTCTTGGACAGCGGACGGCATTCGCGGATTTCAACCACGTCACCGATACCGCATTCGTTGTTCTCGTCATGTACGTGCAGTTTGGTCGTACGCTTGATGAATTTACCGTAGATCGGGTGTTTCACAAAACGTTCGATAGCAACAACAATGGATTTCTCCATTTTGTCGCTAACAACGCGACCTTGCAGAGTACGGATTTTATCGGTCATTACGCACCCGCCTTCTCGTTCAGTAAAGTCTTAACGCGTGCGACATCGCGACGCACTTGCTTCAACAGGTGAGACTGTTGCAGCTGGCCACTTGCAGCCTGCATACGCAGGTTGAACTGCTCACGCAGCAGGTTCAGCAGCTCGGTGTTCAGCTCTTCAACGCTCTTCTCACGCAGCTCTTTTGCTTTCATTACATCACCGTCTTAGTTACAAAGGTGGTTTTAATCGGCAGTTTCGCTGCTGCCAGCTTGAATGCTTCACGGGCCAGCTCTTCCGGAACACCGTCCATTTCATACAGGACTTTACCCGGCTGAATCAAGGCAACCCAATACTCCACGTTACCTTTACCTTTACCCATACGCACTGCCAGCGGCTTTTCAGTGATCGGTTTGTCCGGGAACACACGGATCCAGATCTTACCTTGACGCTTAACTGCACGGGTCATAGCACGACGTGCTGCTTCGATCTGACGGGCAGTCAGACGACCACGGCCAACAGCTTTCAGACCGAAGCTGCCGAAGCTAACATCCGTACCCTGCGCCAGACCGCGGTTACGGCCTTTGTGCATTTTACGGAATTTTGTACGCTTTGGTTGTAACATCAGCGACGCTCCTTATTTACGGCCTTTACGCTGCTGCTTTTTAGGCTGAGCAGCCGGTTTTTCCGGTTGTTCAACAGCAGCCATACCACCCAGGATCTCGCCTTTGAAGATCCACACTTTAACGCCGATTACGCCGTAAGTGGTGTGCGCTTCAGAGGTGTTGTAGTCGATGTCAGCACGCAGAGTGTGCAGCGGTACGCGACCTTCGCGGTACCATTCGGTACGTGCGATTTCCGCGCCGCCCAGACGGCCGCTAACTTCAACTTTAATACCTTTAGCGCCCAGACGCATTGCGTTCTGTACAGCACGCTTCATAGCACGACGGAACATAACGCGACGTTCCAGCTGAGAAGTGATGCTGTCAGCAACCAGTTTTGCGTCCAGTTCAGGCTTACGAACTTCGGCGATGTTGATCTGTGCAGGAACGCCAGCGATGTCCGCTACGACCTTACGCAGTTTTTCTACGTCTTCACCTTTTTTACCGATAACGATACCCGGGCGAGCAGTGTGAATGGTTACACGGATGCTCTTAGCCGGACGCTCGATAACGATACGAGATACGGACGCTTTAGCCAGTTCCTTAGTCAGGTACTGACGTACTTTAAAATCGCTGTCCAGGTTGTCAGCGAATTCTTTGGTGTTCGCAAACCAGGTAGAGTTCCATGGTTTTACAATACCCAGGCGAATACCATTAGGATGTACTTTCTGACCCATTGCTAGTCTCCAGAGTCTCAGCGATCGGACACAACCACAGTGATGTGGCTGGTGCGCTTCAGGATGCGATCTGCACGACCTTTTGCACGCGGCATAATGCGCTTCATGCTCGGGCCTTCGTCTACGAAAATTTTCGTAACTTTCAGATCGTCAATGTCAGCGCCATCGTTGTGTTCAGCGTTAGCAATGGCAGATTCCAGAACCTTCTTGACCAGTACAGCCGCTTTCTTGTTGGTGTAGGTCAGAATATCCAGAGCCTGCGACACTTTCTTACCGCGAATCAGGTCAGCAACAAGGCGAACCTTCTGAGCAGAAGAACGAGCATGGCGATGTTTAGCGATAGTTTCCATCTCTTCCTCCTACCTTATTTCTTCTTCGCTTTTTTATCAGCAGCGTGGCCGCGATAAGTACGAGTCGGTGCGAATTCACCCAGTTTGTGACCGACCATTTCGTCGGTTACAAATACCGGAACGTGCTGACGACCATTATGGACAGCGATGGTCAAACCGATCATGTTAGGAAAGATCGTTGAACGACGGGACCAAGTGCGCAGGGGCTTCTTGTCTCCGCTTTCCACCGCTTTCTCTACCTTCTTCAGCAAGTGCAGGTCAATAAAAGGACCTTTCTTGAGAGAACGTGGCATGGCTTATCCTCTAAAATTATTTGCTACGGCGACGTACGATGAATTTATCAGTACGCTTGTTGCTGCGGGTCTTCTTACCTTTGGTCTGAACGCCCCACGGAGTTACCGGGTGCTTACCAAAGTTACGACCTTCACCACCACCATGTGGGTGGTCTACCGGGTTCATCGCGGTACCGCGAACGGTCGGACGAACACCACGCCAGCGTGCAGCACCTGCTTTACCCAGAACGCGCAGCATATGCTCAGCATTGCCAACTTCGCCCAGAGTTGCACGGCAGTCTGCTTCTACTTTACGCATTTCACCAGAACGCAGACGCAGGGTGACATAAGCACCATCACGAGCAACGATCTGAACGTAAGTACCAGCGGAACGTGCCAGCTGACCGCCTTTACCTGGTTTCATTTCTACGTTATGAACAGTAGAACCAACCGGGATGTTGCGCATCGGCAGGGTGTTACCTGGTTTGATTGCAGCATCAACGCCAGACTGAATCTGGTCGCCAGCTTTCAGGCCTTTAGGGGCCAGGATGTAACGGCGTTCACCGTCTTTGTACAGAACCAGCGCGATGTTCGCGGAACGGTTCGGATCGTACTCAAGACGTTCAACAACTGCCGGGATACCGTCTTTGTTGCGTTTGAAGTCAACAATACGGTAAGCCTGCTTGTGGCCACCACCGATATGACGAGTGGTGATACGGCCATTGTTGTTACGACCACCGGATTTGCTGTTTTTTTCCAGCAACGGAGCAAAAGGTTTGCCCTTGTGCAGCTCAGGGTTAACCACTTTAACTACGTGGCGACGACCCGGAGATGTCGGTTTACATTTAACAACTGCCATTGTATTACTCCTCCGACTTACTCAGCGCCGCCAACGAAGTCCAGATTCTGGCCTTCTTTCAGGGTGACGTAAGCTTTTTTCCAGTCGCTACGACGACCGATACGCTGTCCGTGACGTTTAACTTTCCCTTTAACTACCAGGGTGTTAACGACTTCGACTTCGACTTCAAACAGTTTCTGCACAGCAGCTTTGATTTCTGCTTTGGTCGCGTCTTTAGCAACTTTGAGTACGATGGTGTTGGATTTTTCCATCGCAGTAGACGCTTTTTCAGAAACGTGCGGTGCACGCAGCACCTTCAGCAGACGTTCTTCACGAATCATGCCAGCATCTCCTCAACTTGCTTAACAGCATCAGCAGTCATTACGACTTTGTCGAAGGCGATCAGGCTAACCGGGTCGATACCAGTTGCATCGCGTACGTCAACCTTGTGCAGGTTGCGCGCAGCCAGGAACAGGTTTTCGTCCAGCTCACCGGTGATGATCAGCACATCTTCCAGAGCCATGTCTTTCAGTTTCTGTGCCAGCAGCTTAGTTTTCGGCGCTTCTACAGAGAACTTCTCGACAACGATCAGACGATCCTGACGTACCAGTTCGGACAGGATGCTTTTCAGCGCGCCGCGGTACATCTTCTTGTTAACTTTTTGACTGTGGTCCTGCGGACGAGCAGCAAAGGTCACGCCACCAGAACGCCAGATCGGGCTCTTGATAGAACCAGAACGCGCACGGCCGGTGCCTTTCTGGCGCCACGGTTTTTTACCGGAACCAGTTACTTCAGCACGAGTCTTCTGAGCACGAGTACCCTGACGAGCACCAGCTGCATAAGCAACAACAACCTGGTGAACCAGCGCTTCGTTGAAATCACGACCGAAGGTAGTTTCGGAAACAGTCAGCGCGCTCTGCGCGTCTTTCAATACTAATTCCATTGCTATCTCCTTACGCCTTCACAGCTGGTTTAACGATCAGGTCGCTACCGGTTGCACCCGGGACAGCACCTTTAACCAGCAGCAGGTTGCGCTCAGCGTCAACGCGTACTACGTCAAGGCTCTGAACGGTTACACGTTCGTTACCCATCTGACCTGCCATTTTCTTGCCTTTGAACACTTTGCCCGGAGTCTGGTTCTGACCGATAGAACCCGGAACGCGGTGAGACAAGGAGTTACCGTGAGTAGCGTCCTGGGTACGGAAGTTCCAGCGCTTAACGGTACCTGCGAAACCTTTACCTTTAGAGGTGCCAGTTACGTCAACTTTTTTAACGTCAGCAAACAGTTCAACGCTAATGCTCTGACCTACAGTGAACTCTTCGCCTTCAGCCAGGCGGAATTCCCACAGACCACGGCCAGCTTCTACGCCAGCTTTAGCGAAGTGGCCAGCTTCAGGCTTGGTCACACGGTTAGCTTTTTTAGCACCGGTGGTCACCTGAATAGCACGGTAGCCATCGTTAGCCAGGTCTTTAACCTGAGTAACGCGGTTTGCTTCAACTTCGATTACGGTTACTGGGATAGAAACGCCGTCTTCTGTGAAGATACGGGTCATACCCACTTTTTTACCGACTAAACCAATCATTGTTTCAACCTCTCAATCGCTCAATGACCTGATTAACCCAGGCTGATCTGCACGTCTACACCGGCAGCCAGATCCAGACGCATCAGAGCATCAACGGTTTTCTCGGTTGGCTCAACGATGTCAACCAGACGCAAGTGAGTACGGATTTCGTACTGATCGCGCGCGTCTTTGTTGACGTGCGGGGAGATCAGAACAGTGAAGCGCTCTTTGCGTGTCGGCAGCGGGATCGGACCACGGACCTGCGCACCAGTGCGCTTGGCAGTCTCGACGATTTCCGCGGTTGCTTGATCGATCAGACGATGATCAAACGCTTTCAGGCGGATACGGATTCTTTGGTTCTGCATGAGACCAGAGCTCCAATTATTTTATAAACGAAAATGATTACTCCTCAGACCCATTACGATTGATGGGAGAGTGTAACCGTTCTTACGTAGCTCCCCGATTGGGAGCATTGTTAGGTAGCCAAATTCGGCTAACTGAGGTTCAGATTGAACCTGCTGTCAACTACGACAAGCCCGCGCATTATACGCAAATCTGAGCCTGACGCAAGCATCGGGTAGAAATTAATCGCAACGCGCAGATTGCGAGCTGCATTCCACGAAATTTGTAAGGTTGTGAAGATAGCGTTTTTCACCGGAATCAGGTTAACAAATCAGCGCTCTCTCTGTTGCTGAGCATCCGGAGTTATTCGATGGTGATACTCCAATTACAGAGGATGTTTTATGGACACTACCCTTCCCTTTCTAATTTTGTACGCTTGTTTATCAGCCCTACTTTTTTTCTGGGATGCAAAGCATGGCTTGTTACCTGACAGATTTACGTGCCCGTTACTCTGGTCAGGTCTTTTGTTCTATCAAGTTTGTCATCCTGATGGTTTAGCCGATGCGTTATGGGGGGCAATTATTGGTTACGGCACATTCGCTGTCATTTACTGGGGGTATCGCATACTGCGCCATAAAGAAGGATTAGGCTATGGTGATGTGAAGTTTCTCGCCGCCCTTGGCGCCTGGCATTCATGGGCCTTCTTACCACGACTGGTTTTCCTTGCTGCCTCATTCGCTTGCGGAGCCGTAGTTATTGGTCTGCTCATGAGAGGAAAAGAATCATTAAAAAACCCGCTGCCTTTTGGGCCATTTCTGGCGGCTGCGGGTTTCGTTATAGGCTGGGATAGTTTGCTGATAGGCCGTTAATCTTTAACTTTAATTTGTGATTGCAGGTAATTTTGTAGGCCGATTTTACCGATGAGATCCAGTTCAGTTTCGAGCCAGTCGATATGACCTTCTTCATCAGCAAGGATCTCGATCATCATATCGCGGCTAACATAGTCATGAACGCTGTCGGCATATGCGATAGCCTCACGCAGATCCTTCGCGCCTTCCAGCTCTAATCGCAGGTCGGATTGCAGCATCTCTTCGACATCTTCACCAATCCCCAGTTTGCCTAAATCCTGTAAGTTGGGGACTCCTTCTAAAAACAAAATACGCTCGATATACTTATCAGCGTGTTTCATCTCATCGATGGATTCATGGTATTCAACGTCATTGAGACGCATCAGCCCCCAGTTTTTAAACATCCGGGCATGGAGAAAATACTGATTGATTGCGACAAGCTCATTTCCCAATAGTTTATTGAGATAATTTATGATTTTAACATCACCTTTCATTTTATAGTCCCTCCGCTTCCACTATTAGAGCGTAGATGGGGCTAGCTGGTTGTCAAAAAATAAGCGTGGGCTTCAAGCAATCTCTTTAAATTCTGGCATCTGCATCAACTCGTCCTGCATCACTTCGCGCGCGGCGCGAATGCACTTACCACATTGATTTCCCACAGGAATAAACTTACGCAATTGTTGGAAAGATTGCGGATGAAACTGACGGACTGCCTGGCGAATTTTTTTGTCACTTACACCATTACACAAACAAACGTACATGATTGCTCCCGTTCAAATTCTGCGCAAAGTGTAAATGAGAATAGTTATGATTACAATAGCACAGTTTTATTTGCGCCATAGTTCAGCGAACAAAATTACGACTAAATATTTCGAGCTCAAATTACGGGCAGCAAAAAGGGCGCCGAAGCGCCCTTTACAATTCAAAACTAATTAACGTGTAATTAGCCCAGAACTTTAGCTACAACGCCCGCGCCAACGGTACGGCCGCCTTCACGGATTGCGAAACGCAGACCGTCGTCCATCGCGATCGGGTG
>NZ_JAYQWM010000055.1:0-26081 GCF_036662595.1 Escherichia sp. Lx600-2
ATCAAAGTAAAAAATATCGGATATCAACAATGAGCCCTGATGCATTGGCAGATACCATTATAAAAAACTGGTCAAGAAATATTGAGAGTATCAAATTGGCTTTCGATAATACGGTTACTAGAAAAAAGAAAACCAAAGGGTAAAATTCCGTATTACCTATAGGTGAGTTATCAGCACCCATAATGGGTGCTGATAAAGGATTCATCCTACAAGACGTATTCCCCTAACCCCACTATTCACGATACTGCCGCTATCTGCTGCTTTAACAAAATCAGCCCACCACTGCATCATCGGTCGTCGTTGCTCAAGATAGTCACTTCGATTGTAAGCGCGACGTACCTCATTCTTATCTACATGAGCAAGTGCAGCCTCAATAACATCAGGCGGAAATCCTTCCTCATTGAGTGCCGTACTGGCAATAGAACGTAAGCCGTGTGAAACGAGTACGCCTCCTAAACCAGCACGCTTAAGGGCTGCATTTACTGTCTGTCTGTTCATCGGCTGGGTAGGCTTAATGCGACTGGGAAAGATAAATTCTCGACCACCGCTGAGAGACTTCATTATTTCCAGAATAGCGAGAGCTCCATCAGATAATGGAACCGTATGCTCCCGATTCATCTTCATTCGAGCAGCTGGAATTTTCCATTCGCTAGCATCGAAATCGATCTCATCCCATCGAGCCTCAGCAGCTTCGGCAGGGCGGGTGATGGTGAGAAGCTGCCACATGAACAGGCATCGTGTGGACAGGCTGATACTTGCCGTACGCATAGTCTGCATTAGCTGTGGAAGTTGACCTGGGTGGATGCTTGGCATGTTTTTCTTTTGCGGTTTCTCGAATGCTTTCCCGATGTTTACGCTGGGAACCGCATCAATCAGGCCTGTGTTCTGCGCATAAATCATGACTTCGTTAATACGCTGACAAAGGCGGCGGACTGTCTCTAATGCACCTCTGGCCTGAACCGGATGAACTGCTTTAACCAAAGTATGAGCCTTAATCTCAGTGACACTGATATCACCGATTGCCGGGAGAACATCCCTCTCAAGCGAGCGCCAGATATCGTCGGCATAGTCCTCTGTTACGCTGGCTTTCTTCACATTCCACCAACGCTCGGCAACTAACCGGAAAGTGTTGGTTTTGGCCTCTTGAGAATTTCTCACCTGTTCTTTCTGATGTTCCTGAGGATCAATGTCTTTCGCCAACAAAGCTCGAGATTCAGCTCTGAGTTTACGCGCATCAGAAAGGGAGACGGCTGGATAGGCTCCGAAGCTCTGCTTGGTTCGCTGCTTGGTCAGAGGTCGATAGTAACGGAACTGCCAGAGCTTACTACCGCTGGACTTGATTAGCAGAGTAAGCCCGTCACCATCATACAGCTGGTAATCGGCATCTTTAGGTTTGGCGGCTTTGATTTCCGTATCGGTTAACGGCTTGGTTTTTCTTGCCATGGGGAGTCTCCATGCGTTTAGGCCCAACGAAAACAATAGAGCTTTTCGTTGGGCCTATCAATGGGCCTAAAAGGTTCGGATTTAATTAGTTCTCTTCGGACTTCGCGGGACAAATTCAGGGCACAAAAAAGCCCGCAGGGCTTGCGCCGTGCGGGCTCTTAGGACTTCATCGGATGACTCTGGTAATCACCGATGGAGAATTTTGGTGGAGCTGGCGGGAGTTGAACCCGCGTCCGAAATTCCTACATCCTCGGTACTACATGCTTAGTCAGTCTTTACATTCGCTTGCCAGCTGCGGACGGACACGCCACTAACAAACTAGCCTGATTAAGTTTTAACGCTTCAACCCCAGGCAGGGCTTCCACGCGATCTCTTTTGGGTTTGACCTCTCTTGATCCCCGTCCTAAGAGCGGAGGCTAGGGAGAGAGGGCTCTAAGCAGGTTATTAAGCTGCTAAAGCGTAGTTTTCGTCGTTTGCGACTATTTTTTGCGGCTTTTTACGAGGCCAACCGCCCCTCGGCATGCACCTTGGGTTTCGCAAATCCCGTCGAATCCAGAATCAGCCCCAATGTGTAAAGGTAAGTATACCAGATTTATGAGCTCCATGACCAGCCTCAATGGCGTTATCGTTAAAGATTTAGCACCCATGTAGCCTGATTTTTATTCGATTAAGCAATGGAATGGCAACATTTGTGTCGGATGTGATAACCAATAAGATGTTCATTCGCGCCGCCGGAGAGGGAGGCGCGGTGAGGAACTGGTCAATAATTGGAGTGCAGGTTTAACGGTGGGCATTTTTCATGATACGCGCTTTATCCACCTGCCATTCGCGCTCTTTGATATCTGAACGTTTATCGTGCTGTTTCTTACCTTTGGCGACGCCGATTTTCACTTTGCACCAGGCATTTTTCCAGTACAGGGAGAGCGCCACTACGGTATAGCCTTCTCGATTGACGCGACCGTACAATGAGTCCAGTTCGCGCTGGTTGAGAAGTAACTTGCGGGTACGGGTAGGATCGCACACCACATGCGTGGAGGCCACGGCCATTGGCGTGATGTTAGCGCCAAACAGAAATGCCTCTCCGTCACGCAGAAGGACGTAGCTGTCGCTGATATTGGCTTTTCCTGCGCGCAGGGATTTAACTTCCCAGCCTTGCAGGGCAAGTCCCGCTTCGAACTCTTCTTCGATAAAGTATTCGTGACGGGCGCGCTTGTTAAGCGCGATGGTCGCTGAACCAGGTTTATGTGCTTTTTTCTTCGTCATAAGCGTCGTGAATCATCGGTAATCTGAAATCGAAAACACCCCATATCAATCCTGCGGGGGACAAGGCTCTATCTTAGCATGAACCCGATGTTACCCAGCGCCGGGATAGCGTTTTTTTTACAGCAGGATAAATGATATTATTTGTTGGATTTTTGTTGATGGAAATTGTTATGCCTCAGATTAGCCGGACCGCACTGGTACCCTACAGCGCGGAGCAAATGTATCAGTTAGTGAATGACGTTCAGTCTTATCCTCAGTTTTTGCCGGGTTGTACCGGAAGTCGGATTCTGGAGTCCACTCCTGGGCAGATGACTGCGGCGGTAGATGTCTCTAAGGCTGGGATCAGCAAAACGTTTACTACCCGCAACCAGTTGACCAGTAACCAAAGTATTCTTATGAATCTGGTGGATGGGCCGTTCAAGAAATTGATTGGTGGATGGAAGTTTACGCCGCTGAGCCAGGAGGCGTGTCGTATCGAGTTTCATCTCGACTTTGAGTTTACCAATAAGTTGATTGAGCTCGCCTTTGGTCGCGTGTTTAAAGAGCTGGCGTCTAATATGGTCCAGGCTTTTACGGTTCGTGCGAAAGAGGTTTACAGTGCCAGGTAAAATTGCCGTTGAGGTGGCTTATGCGCTACCTGAGAAGCAGTACCTGCAGCGCGTGACGCTGCAGGAGGGCGCGACGGTTGAAGAAGCTATTCGCGCCAGTGGCTTGCTGGAATTGCGGACCGATATCGATTTAACTAAAAACAAAGTCGGCATTTACAGCCGTCCGGCAAAACTAAGCGATAGTGTGCATGATGGTGATCGGGTGGAGATTTATCGCCCTCTCATTGCCGATCCGAAAGAGCTTCGCAGGCAACGAGCAGAAAAATCAGCGAATAAATAACGGACAGAAAAAAGGTGCTCATTGAGCACCTTTTTTAACGTCTTTGAGAGCAACTTTATTATTAGTTACCACTCAGCGCAGGTTTGTTATCAATATTGGTCAACACACCGCTACTGTTAAAGGTTAGCGTCAGCGTTTGCTGCGTTACACCTTCATGACCTGGTTGCTGGCGGAAGACATAGAACCAGGTATTCGTACCAAATGGATCGGACATCAGCGGTGTACCCAATGCGTACGCAACTTGTTGTTGCGTCATGGCAACACGTATTTTGGATACGTCGTTAGCGGTCAGATAGTTCCCCTGGTTGATGTCAGGACGGTAAACCACTCGCTCCAGAGTGGAACAGCCTGCGGTCAACATCAATAGTACTGCTGCTGCAGCAGTCAGCGTTTTACAGCGCATAGTGATTTGATTCCTTTTCGGGCCCGAGCAGTACGTGGCTCATCTGTAATATGCCGATGATAATAGACCTTTCATCACTTTAAAACCTTTTGCTTTCCGGTCTTACGGCGTTTTGCTGTTTACTCTGACCGTGAAGCAGGAAAAAAGTTTACGCCGCAAGCAGTTCTTTCGCATTCGCCAGTGTGTTACGTGTGACTTCACTGCCACCAAGCAGGCGCGCCAGCTCTTGTAACCGCGCTTTTTTATCCAGAGATTGCATATGCGTTTCTGTCATCGCACCATCGGTTTCTTTGCTGACAAAATAGTGTTGATGACCACATCCCGCGACTTGTGGCAGGTGGGTAACACACATCACCTGAGTTGATTCGCCGAGTTGACGCAGCAGTTTGCCGACAACTGCCGCTGTTGGACCGCTAATCCCTACATCCACTTCATCAAAAATCAGTGCCGGGGTTTCCATTTTACGCGCCGTGATGACCTGAATTGCCAATGCGATGCGGGACAATTCACCACCGGATGCGACTTTGGCAATAGGCTGCATTGGCTGACCTGGGTTGGTGGTTACCCGAAACTCAATACGATCGGCGCCGTCAGCGCCCAGGTGATGCTCGTCAAATTTGACATCAATCGTAAACTGCCCATGCGGCATTGAGAGCGCATGCATGCTGTCGGTGATCAGCTGTTCAAGTTCTTCTGCATAATGCTGGCGTTGCTGGTGTAATGCGCGCGCCGTTTCCAGTGCCTGCTGATGATGTTTCGTTACCGCCAGCGCGAGCGTTTCTTGTGAGTCGGCCTGATCGTCCAGTTGCTGCTGTTCTTCCAGTAGCGACTGGTAATACTGTGGCAATGTCTCAGGGCTGACGTGATGTTTACGTGCCAGCGAAATCTGTTTTGAGATGCGCTGTTCAAGTTCAAACAGTCGGTTGGGATCGAGATCCAGACGATCGCAGTAGTGGCGCAGTTCGTCGCTGGCTTCAACAATCTGGATGGTAGCTTCTTCCAGCATATCAAGTACGCCGGACAGTTTGCTGTCCATGCCAATCAATTCGCTCACCAGTTGTTTAGCCGTGTAAAGCTGACTTTGCAGGTTTGCGTCTTCACCGTCGGCCATTAATGCCAATGCATTCTGGCTGGTGGTCAGCAATTGACCGCTGTTCGCCAGACGTTTGTACTCTTCGTCGATTTGCTCAAACTCTCCGGGCTGCGGATTAAATTCGTTAAGTTCTTTTAATTGGTATTGCAGCAGTTCCGCACGGGCAGCGCGTTCCTGACTTAACTGTTGATGATGCGCGAGGTCACGGCAGCTTTGGTGCCACAACTGATAACGTGCGGTCATTTCCTGGAGCAGAGAGGTTTCATTAGCGTAGCCATCAAGCAGGAATTTTTGGTGCTCGGGTTTGGTGAGTAACTGATGAGCGTGCTGACCATGGATCTGAATGAGCAACTGACCCAGTTCGCGCAGTTGTGACAGAGGAACAGCTGTACCGTTGATGAAACCACGAGAGCGACCATCGCTGCTGATTACGCGACGAAGCAAACATTCATGCCCGTCTTCAAGCTGGTTTTCTTCCAGCCAGCGCAGGGCCGCTGGCGTATCTTTCAGAGAAAAACGGGCGCACAGGTCAGCGCGAGCAGCGCCGGTACGCACCATGTCGGCTTCAGCGCGACCACCGAGACAAAGACCGAGGGCATCTATTGCAATAGATTTACCTGCACCGGTTTCGCCAGTTATTACGGTCATGCCGCTATGAAAATCAATCTCAAGCTCACGAACGATAGCAAAGTTGCTGATGGTCAGTTGTGCCAACATAGTCGTTTTCCTGTATGAAAAACCATTACTGTTATTGTGTACAGTATAAACTGGTTTTATATACAGTAAAGAGGCTGGCGTAAAATTAGAATAATTTTTTTGACCAGCCGAGCTTGGTGCTTAATGTATTGAAATAACTGTAATCTTTCGGATGAATCAGATTCAGATGGTAATCACAGCGACGAATCAGGACATCTTCACCTTCCTGAATCGGCAGTGCTATCTGGCTGTCGCAACTGATTTCCAGGTCGTTACGGCGATGCGAAAAACGCAGACGGATCGTGCTGCTGTTGTTTATGACCAGTGGTCGTGCTGACAACGTATGCGGGAACATGGGCACCAGGGTAATCGCATCCAGAGAGGGGGTCAGAATAGGACCGCCCGCAGAGAGGGAATAGGCGGTGGAGCCTGTTGGCGTCGAAATAATTAGCCCATCAGATCGCTGAGAAAACGCAAAGATCTCGTCGATATACACTTCGAACTCTATCATATGCGCCACTTTGCCTGGATGAAGTACCACTTCATTTATCGCGGTGCTGATGCGCTTTTGGCAATCTTGCTGACAGACTTGCGCTTCCAGCAAAAAACGTTTCTCGCTGATGTAGTGACCTTCCAGCACATCGGCTAATTGTTGCTGGGCGTTATCGGGGTCAAGGTCAGTCAGGAAACCCAGGTTGCCACGGTTGATTCCAATAACTTTAATATCGTAACGGGCGAGCGTGCGCGCCGCGCCCAGCATATTACCGTCGCCACCAACGACTACCGCGAGATCAGCCAGTTGCCCAATCTCCGCGAGCGTGCCAGTTTTCACATTCTTCAGTTGCAGTTCGTGAGCGATTTGTTGCTCAACGATGACCTCGTAACCTTTTGTGCACAGCCAGCGGTAGAGCATTTCATGTGTTGTCAGTGCAGTAGGGTGCCGTGGGTGTCCCACAATGCCAATACACTTGAAATGATTATTCATTTTTCCGAGGTCCTTGTTGCGAAGATTGATGACAATGTGAGTGCTTCCCTTGAAACCCTGAAACTGATCCCCATAATAAGCGAAGTTAGCGAGATGAATGCGAAAAAAACGCGGAGAAATTCATGAGTAGTAAAGAACAGAAAACGCCTGAGGGGCAAGCCCCGGAAGAAATTATCATGGATCAGCACGAAGAGATTGAGGCAGTTGAGCCAGAAGCTTCTGCTGAGCAGGTGGATCCGCGCGATGAAAAAATTGCGAATCTCGAAGCTCAGCTGGCTGAAGCCCAGACCCGTGAACGTGACGGCATTTTGCGTGTAAAAGCCGAAATGGAAAACCTGCGTCGTCGTACTGAACTGGATATTGAAAAAGCCCACAAATTCGCGCTGGAGAAATTCATCAACGAATTGCTGCCGGTGATTGATAGCTTGGATCGTGCGCTGGAAGTGGCTGATAAAGCTAACCCGGATATGTCTGCGATGGTTGAAGGCATTGAGCTGACGCTGAAGTCGATGCTGGATGTTGTGCGTAAGTTTGGTGTTGAAGTGATCGCCGAAACTAACGTGCCGCTGGACCCGAATGTGCATCAGGCTATCGCAATGGTGGAATCTGATGATGTTGCGCCAGGTAACGTACTGGGCATTATGCAGAAGGGTTATACGCTGAATGGTCGTACGATTCGTGCGGCGATGGTAACTGTAGCGAAAGCAAAAGCGTAATTTCTGTTTTCGTAATAATTCACGGCCCTGCATGCGAATGCAGGGCCGTTTTCGTTACTCCGCCACACTCTCGCGCAGCGGTTTCACAGGAAAAACTTTTACCTGCTTAATCATATTGTCCTGTACGTCGAGAATATCTATATCGTACTCGCCAATACGCACGCGGGTGCCTGCGACAGGGATCTCTTCCAGTGCCTCAAGAATGACGCCATTAACCGTGCGGGCATCATCTTCCGGTAGATGCCAGTTAAAGGCTTTGTTGATTTCCCGCACGTTGGCGGTGCCATCGATAATCACCGAACCGTCGTTTTGCGGCGTGACCTCTTCGGCAAGTGTTGGCGACATCGATGTAGTGAAATCGCCGACAATCTCTTCCAGAATATCTTCAACCGTCACCAGCCCCTGAATGTCTCCATACTCGTTGACGACCAGGCCGACTTTCTTTTTGTTGCGCTGAAACTTTACCAACTGCGTGCTGAGCGGCGTACCTTCCGGCACAAAATAGATCTCGTCCGCGGCGCGCAGCATGGTTTCTTTGGTGAACTCTTTTTTCTCCGACATCAACCGCCAGGCTTCACGTACTCGCAGCATACTGATGGCGTCGTCCAGCGAATCACGGTAGAGCACGATGCGCCCGTGAGGTGAGTGGGAGAGTTGGCGCAGAATCGATTTCCAGTCATCGTTGATATCAATACCGATAATTTCACTGCGCGGCACCATGATGTCATCAACGGTCATTTTTTCCAGATCGAGCACCGACAGCAGCATATCCTGATTGCGACGGGAAATTTGTGAGCGCGATTCATGCACGATAGTGCGCAACTCTTCTTTGCTCAAAGAGCCGCTGACCACGATATCGGTTTTGATGCCCATCATGCGCATTAACATGCGGGTGATAGCGTTCAGCAACCAGACCAGCGGCATCATCAAAATTTGCAGCGGTGCTAACAGAATACTACTCGGATAAGCGACTTTTTCCGGGTATAGCGCAGCGATAGTTTTCGGCAACACCTCGGCAAAAACCAGCACCACAAAGGTCAGCACACCAGTCGCAATTGCCACGCCCGCATCGCCGTACAAACGCATCCCAACAATAGTGCCGAGCGCGGAGGCAAGAATATTGACCAGGTTATTGCCGATTAACACCAGGCTTATCAGGCGGTCTGGCTTACGCAGCAATTTTTCGACGCGTTTGGCCGAGCGATTACCCTGTTTCGCCATATGTCGCAGACGATAGCGGTTCAGGGTCATCATTCCGGTTTCGGACCCGGAAAAATAGGCTGAAATGACCACCATGATGATCAGAATAATGATCAACGTAGTAGTAGAAATGTGTTCCAGGGGAAACTCCTTTTCTGGGTTTAGCTGATTAACTGCTGGACAATTCGGCTGCCGAAGTAGGCCAGTGTCAGAATGACTGCACCCGCAACGTTAAACCAGACGACGCGGCGTCCACGCCATCCTTCATGATAATGTCCCCACAGCAGCACAATATAGACAAACCACGCCACGATAGAGAGCACAGCCTTGTCGATATTTTCCATGCTAAATAAGTTGTGCATGTAGAACAGGCCAGTGCAAAGCGTGAGCGTTAGCAGCACCACGCCAATCTGCGTGATGTGGAACATTTTACGCTCGATACTCATCAATGGCGGCATTTCCTGGTTAAACGCCAGCTTCTTGTTCTTCAGTTGGTAATCAATCCACGCCAGTTGCAGCGCGTACAGGGCGGCGATAATTAGCGTGGCATAGGAAAAGAGCGATAAGCCAATGTGCACCAGCATCCCAGGCGTAGCTTCCAGATGGGTGATGTATTCATTGGGCATGAAGGTCGCCAGCGCCAGGTTGATAAGCGCAAAGGCATAGACAATGGGTAGCAGCAACCAGCCACGATTGCGAGAAGCCACAATGGTCATTACCGTACAGATCATCAAACTGACCAATGAACCAACGTTCAGCAGGCTGAGGTTTTGTCCGCTATCACCGTCGGGCAGGATGCGGGCTTCCAGAGCGATTGCGTGGCAGACCAGCGCAATGACCGCAGAAATAATAGCCATGCGCCGCCAGCCGCCGTTTTTTTGCAGCAGACCGGGAACAATCAGCGCAAGACTGACGGAGTAGGCGACAAGCGCGAGCAGAGCAAAAACGGGCATAGTAATGTCGACAGTTTGAGCAATAAGAAAGAGAAGCAGTATAGCGTCAGGTGAACGCTGCTCCAACCGTTGCATAACAACAAAGACGCCTTCATGTTATACTGCGGCAAAATACTGATGATGTGTCGCGATTGCGGCCAACCGTTTCCACCCCAGGCGAGAGACAATGTTTGATAATTTAACCGATCGTTTGTCGCGCACGCTGCGCAATATCAGTGGCCGTGGACGCCTCACTGAAGACAACGTAAAAGATACGCTGCGCGAAGTGCGCATGGCGCTGCTGGAGGCGGACGTCGCTCTGCCGGTAGTGCGTGAGTTTATCAATCGCGTAAAAGAGAAAGCGGTTGGTCATGAAGTTAATAAGAGCCTGACGCCGGGGCAGGAGTTCGTCAAAATCGTCCGTAACGAACTGGTTGCGGCGATGGGCGAAGAGAACCAGACCCTGAACCTGGCTGCGCAACCGCCTGCGGTCGTACTGATGGCGGGCCTGCAAGGTGCCGGTAAAACAACCAGCGTTGGTAAACTCGGTAAGTTCCTGCGCGAGAAGCACAAGAAGAAAGTGCTGGTGGTTTCTGCCGACGTCTATCGCCCGGCGGCAATCAAACAGCTTGAGACGCTGGCTGAGCAGGTGGGCGTTGATTTCTTCCCTTCTGATGTTGGTCAGAAGCCGGTAGATATCGTTAACGCGGCGCTGAAAGAAGCCAAACTGAAATTCTACGACGTGCTGCTGGTGGATACCGCTGGTCGTCTGCACGTTGACGAAGCGATGATGGACGAGATCAAACAAGTCCATGCGTCGATTAATCCGGTTGAAACCCTGTTTGTGGTTGACGCCATGACCGGTCAGGATGCGGCCAATACGGCAAAAGCATTCAATGAAGCGTTACCGCTTACCGGCGTAGTGTTGACCAAAGTGGACGGCGATGCCCGCGGCGGTGCGGCGCTCTCTATTCGTCACATCACTGGCAAACCGATCAAGTTCCTCGGTGTTGGCGAGAAAACTGAGGCGCTGGAGCCGTTCCATCCGGACCGCATCGCGTCGCGTATTCTCGGCATGGGCGACGTACTGTCGCTGATCGAAGATATCGAAAGCAAAGTTGACCGCGCGCAGGCAGAGAAATTAGCCAGCAAGCTGAAAAAAGGTGACGGCTTCGATCTCAACGACTTCCTTGAGCAACTGCGCCAGATGAAAAATATGGGCGGCATGGCCAGCCTGATGGGCAAACTGCCGGGCATGGGGCAGATCCCGGATAACGTCAAGTCACAGATGGACGATAAAGTGCTGGTGCGTATGGAAGCCATCATCAACTCGATGACGATGAAAGAGCGCGCTAAGCCAGAAATCATCAAAGGTTCGCGTAAACGCCGTATTGCTGCCGGTTGCGGTATGCAGGTGCAGGACGTTAACCGTCTTCTGAAACAGTTCGACGACATGCAGCGCATGATGAAGAAAATGAAGAAGGGCGGAATGGCGAAGATGATGAGAAGCATGAAGGGGATGATGCCGCCGGGATTTCCTGGTCGCTAAATGACCTTATGCGACAGAGTTATTAACTGCTGATTGCATTTTCTCCAGAAATCAGTAAAATTTTCGGGCTTTTAATATGACACCGGACTCCGTTCCTCGATGGGGTCCGGTTGTTTTATTCACACAAGAGGATGTTATGGTAACTATTCGTTTAGCACGTCACGGCGCTAAAAAGCGTCCGTTCTACCAGGTTGTTGTCGCTGACAGCCGTAATGCACGCAACGGTCGCTTCATCGAGCGCGTTGGTTTCTTCAACCCAATCGCTAGCGAAAAAGAAGAAGGCACTCGCCTGGATCTGGATCGCATCGCTCACTGGGTTGGCCAGGGCGCAACTATTTCTGATCGCGTTGCTGCGCTGATCAAAGAAGTAAACAAAGCAGCTTAATCTGTCACGGTGGTCATGATGAGCAAACAACTCACCGCGCAAGCACCTGTTGATCCCATCGTTTTGGGAAAAATGGGTTCGTCTTACGGTATTCGTGGGTGGCTCAGAGTGTTTTCTTCCACCGAAGACGCCGAAAGCATTTTTGACTATCAGCCCTGGTTTATCCAGAAGGCGGGTCAGTGGCAGCAAGTCCAGCTGGAAAGCTGGAAGCACCACAATCAGGACATGATCATCAAGCTGAAAGGCGTTGACGATCGTGATGCGGCGAACCTGCTGACGAATTGTGAAATTGTCGTGGATTCATCGCAGCTGCCTCAGCTTGAAGAGGGTGACTACTACTGGAAAGACCTGATGGGCTGCCAGGTAGTAACCACTGAAGGCTACGATCTCGGTAAAGTCGTCGATATGATGGAAACCGGATCTAATGACGTTCTCGTCATTAAGGCAAACCTGAAAGATGCGTTTGGTATCAAGGAACGTCTCGTACCGTTCCTCGATGGGCAGGTTATCAAGAAAGTCGATCTCACTACTCGTTCAATCGAAGTAGATTGGGATCCTGGTTTTTAAACCACCGGATAAACGGTAAAAGACGGCGCTATGTGGATTGGCATAATTAGCCTGTTTCCTGAAATGTTCCGCGCAATTACCGATTACGGGGTAACTGGCCGGGCAGTTAAAAATGGCCTGCTGAGCATCCAGAGCTGGAGTCCTCGCGACTTCACGCATGACCGGCACCGTACCGTGGACGATCGTCCTTACGGCGGCGGACCGGGGATGTTAATGATGGTGCAACCCTTGCGGGACGCCATTCATGCAGCAAAAGCCGCGGCGGGTGAAGGCGCAAAGGTGATTTATCTGTCACCACAGGGACGCAAGCTTGATCAAGCGGGCGTCAGCGAACTGGCAACGAATCAAAAATTGATTCTGGTGTGCGGTCGCTACGAAGGTATAGATGAGCGCGTGATCCAAACCGAAATTGACGAAGAATGGTCAATCGGCGATTACGTTCTCAGTGGTGGTGAGTTACCAGCAATGACGCTGATTGACTCCGTTTCCCGGTTTATTCCGGGAGTACTGGGACATGAAGCCTCGGCAACGGAAGATTCCTTTGCTGAAGGATTGCTGGATTGCCCGCACTATACGCGGCCTGAGGTGTTAGAAGGGATGGAAGTTCCGCCAGTGTTACTGTCGGGCAACCATGCCGAGATACGTCGCTGGCGTTTGAAACAGTCGCTGGGCCGTACCTGGCTTAGAAGACCTGAACTTCTGGAAAACCTGGCTCTGACTGAAGAGCAAGCAAGGTTGCTGGCGGAGTTCAAAACGGAACACGCACAACAGCAACATAAACATGATGGGATGGCGTAAGCCCCCGAGATATCAGTTTACCCAGGATAAGAGATTAAATTATGAGCAACATTATTAAGCAACTTGAACAAGAGCAGATGAAGCAGGACGTACCTTCCTTCCGTCCGGGTGATACCGTGGAAGTGAAAGTATGGGTTGTTGAAGGTTCCAAAAAACGTCTGCAGGCATTCGAGGGCGTGGTTATCGCTATTCGTAACCGCGGTCTGCACTCTGCATTCACTGTTCGTAAAATTTCCAACGGCGAAGGCGTTGAGCGTGTCTTCCAGACTCACTCTCCGGTAGTTGACAGCATTTCTGTCAAACGTCGTGGTGCTGTTCGTAAAGCTAAACTGTACTACCTGCGTGAGCGTACTGGTAAGGCTGCTCGTATCAAAGAGCGTCTTAACTAAGATTTCGCTTAAGCGACATCCTGTTAAGAAGGGCTGGCCAATTGGCTGGCCCTTTTTTTATCTGTTTGCTCGTGTTTTAAGGGGTAGTAATCACCACTGCGACGCGGCGGTTCTCGGCGCGGCCCTGGGCGGTCTTGTTACTGGCTATGGGATATTTTTTTCCTAAACCCTGTGTGGTGAGATTGCCGCGTGGAATTTGTCCACCCATAGCCCATGCATCGGCCACGACATTCGCCCGTTTCAATGATAAGCCTTCGTTGTAACTGTCTTCACCATAGTTATCGGTGTGTCCATCCATACGGGCATGTGTTAGCCCTGTCGAGGCCAATTTGGCTGCCATGGTTTGGATCTGTTGCTGGCTTTCCGGGAGCAATTTGTAGTCATTTTTTGCGAACAGAATGGCATCTGATAAGCCCAGCGACCAGTCGCCGGCGGATTCAGTAAATCCATAAGATTGCATAGCGGCGACTTGCTCAGGAGTAAACTTTCCCTGAGGGGACTGGCAGCCAGTCAGTATTAGTGAGGTGAAAATCAGGGGTGCTACCAGGTGCTTTATCATATCGATATATCCTTGTTATCTCACCAGCTTTTCGGCACGCTGGTGTTTGGCCTGATACATATTGTGATCGGCAAGCTCTTGTAATTTTTCCGCAGAGGCGTGCTCAATGGTCATCGCGTAACCAATGCTTAATGTCATGGTGGTCTGATGGCCATTATGAAGATCAAACGGGAGATTAAAGATTTGTGTCAGTGCTGAGCATATCTGCTGCACTTCAGATTCCGACTGTACATCATAGAGCACCATAGCGAATTCATCGCCGCCCAGGCGGTATGCTTTATGTCGCAGCCCGCCAAATTCAGCTAACCGTTTTGCGATTTCAATCAAGACTCTATCGCCCGTCGCATGACCCCAGGTATCATTGATATATTTGAAATTATCGCCATCAAGAAATAGTAACGCCGACGTTTTTCGGGCATCGGAATTGTTCATCAACGTATTGATGCCGCTACGAAACGCTGCGCGGTTAGCCAGCCCGGTTAATGGGTCATGTAGCGCGGTACGCAGAAGCTGCGCATTTTTGGCCTGTAAACGAAGCTGCCACTCTTCCATTTCATCCAGCAGACTGTTGAAGTCGAGAGCGAAGCGGTGAAACTCAGCGATACGTTCTTCCGAAACTCGTCGGGAAAAATTGCGGTTGGAACGCACATCATGTACGACATCGGTGATATTTTTCAGTGCTTCCACCAGGCCATTGTGCAAATGGCGGGTGAGGGTAATTGCGATTCCTGATGCCAGCAGAATACAACCGGTCAGTACGGCGAGCGAAAACCAGATAAAATGGCTGATTGAACTGTCGCGAGCGGTTAAGCGTACTTCGCCAATGGTTTCGCCATTGTGACGAATCGGCTGAATGATGGGGGCAGGGAAGAGCCAGTGGCTTATGAAATTGCTGAAAGTATCGCCTGGATCCTTACGGGTGTAATGCCAGGATGCCAGAATATTTTGCTGCTTATCACGTACTTCTGCAGTTGAAAATTGCCCTTGCTGGCCCAGCGCTGCCAGTGTTTCAGTTGCTGCAGGGCCATCGGCAAAAACGACAGCTGCTTCCAGACTGTAAGTCATTGTTGCTGCTGTCAGTGCCAGGTTTTTTTGCGCGTACTGTTTCAGGGTCAGCACCGAGGTCACGGAAAGCAGCAACCAGATCAGCATCATAGTGATAAATATGCTGGTCATACTGATGTTGCGTAATGCTCTTTTAAACGTGGGGCGCTTATTAAGAGAATTATCGTTATCCATCATTTTTCTTCCGTGCGAGCATCAAGACATCCGGGTTGACCTTTACACCGCTACGCGATAAGGCATCCAGGTTTACGGCAAATCTGACGTCATTATTGTGGATGATCAGACAAAAGGCGCTACCAATAATGCACTCGGTATTTTGTTCGGCAATTAATAATAACGCCTTTGACGGATATTGTTCGGTTAATTCCATCTGGAATGTCGGTGACTCGTTGCCAAAATAAAAACCATTGCAGCCTGAAATCATCGCCTCTTGTTGAGTGTGAATGATGACAGGCAGATAAGGCAAAGATGTCGCGGCATTCTCTTGTAGGGCGGTACTAAAACGTGAAGATGAAAAGATACATAACTTTGGTGGCCCTGATAGCGCAGGCCAGCGGGTGTAACTGACAATACCGGAAACCATCATACGCACGTTTTTCGCAACGTCAGAAGGCTCCTGAGCGAGTATTGGTGCTCCCGTCAGCAGGAGAATCAGAAGTAAGAACAGTCGGTGAGAAAAACGCATTCAGGGATCCCCACCATCTTCGCTCGAAATGCATCGATATTTTTTCAGAATGCTCATTAAAATATCATTATTTCATGCGGTCGTCATCATTGTGAGAAATAAAACATAATGAGTAAAATCTTATGTTTAATTTATTTGTGGGATTTTAATTAATTTAATCGTATTGTGCTGGCATTTTCATCAGCCCCTTTTTGCCATACTTCATGCAGTTGGCTGGCATTTTCAACATTGTTGCAGCTGGCAGGAAAGCTTTTACCGGAAAGTCCTCGGGCATAAGTAAAATCGGTCTGGCAAGTTTTCTTTTGTCCTTCGGCATATCCTTTAAGGTATAGACCGCGATCCGCCTGTGAATCGCTAAATGCATCGTCATCTTTTATGGCGCTGCCCGATATCGCATCTTCCATACCAACATCATACCAGTCGGTGCTGGTCAAGGTTGGCGCGTGAGTATAAGGATCAATCTGGCATCCGCTAACCAGTAAAGCCAACAAGGGGCGATAAACTTTTTCATCATTTCTTTCTCCTTTTTCAAAGCATAGCGGATTGTTTTCAAAGGTGGTGTAAATTTATCTATACAGAATCAAGGGTTGAAAGCGCGAATAAATTGATTATGTAAAGAAAAATGTACGAAATATGGATTGAAAACTTTACTTTATGTGTTATCGTTACGTCATCCTCACTGAGGATCAACTATCGCAAACGAGCATAAACAGGATCGCCATCATGCAAAAAGACGCGCTGAATAACGTACATATTACCGACGAACAGGTTTTAATGACTCCGGCACAACTGAAGGCCGCTTTTCCATTAAGCCTGCAACAAGAAGCCCAGATTGCTGACTCGCGTAAAACCATTTCAGATATTATCGCCGGGCGCGATCCTCGTCTGCTGGTAGTATGTGGTCCTTGTTCCATTCATGATCCGGAAACTGCTCTGGAATATGCTCGTCGATTTAAAGCCCTTGCCGCAGAGGTCAGCGATAGCCTCTATCTGGTAATGCGCGTCTATTTTGAAAAACCCCGTACCACTGTCGGCTGGAAAGGGTTAATTAACGATCCCCATATGGATGGCTCTTTTGATGTAGAAGCCGGTCTGCAGATCGCGCGTAAATTGCTGCTTGAGCTGGTGAATATGGGACTGCCACTGGCGACGGAAGCGTTAGATCCGAATAGCCCGCAATACCTGGGCGATCTGTTTAGCTGGTCAGCAATTGGTGCTCGTACAACGGAATCGCAAACTCACCGTGAAATGGCCTCCGGGCTTTCCATGCCGGTTGGTTTTAAAAACGGCACCGACGGCAGTCTGGCAACAGCAATTAACGCTATGCGCGCCGCCGCCCAGCCGCACCGTTTTGTTGGCATTAACCAGGCAGGGCAGGTTGCGTTGCTACAAACTCAGGGGAATCCGGACGGGCATGTCATCCTGCGCGGTGGTAAAGCGCCGAACTATAGCCCTGCGGATGTTGCGCAATGTGAAAAAGAGATGGAACAGGCGGGACTGCGCCCGTCTCTGATGGTAGATTGCAGCCACGGTAATTCCAATAAAGATTATCGCCGTCAGCCTGCGGTGGCAGAATCCGTGGTTGCTCAAATCAAAGATGGCAATCGCTCAATTATTGGTCTGATGATCGAAAGTAATATCCACGAGGGCAATCAGTCTTCCGAGCAACCGCGCAGTGAAATGAAATACGGTGTATCCGTAACCGATGCCTGCATTAGCTGGGAAATGACCGATGCCTTGCTGCGTGAAATTCATCAGGATCTGAACGGGCAGCTGACGGCTCGCGTGGCTTAAGAGGTTTATTATGGTTGCTGAATTGACCGCATTACGCGATCAAATTGATGAAGTCGATAAAGCGCTGCTGAATTTATTAGCGAAGCGTCTGGAACTGGTTGCTGAAGTGGGAGAGGTGAAAAGCCGCTTTGGACTGCCTATTTATGTTCCGGAGCGAGAGGCATCTATGTTGGCCTCGCGTCGTGCAGAGGCGGAAGCTCTGGGTGTACCGCCAGATCTGATTGAGGATGTTTTGCGTCGGGTGATGCGTGAATCTTACTCCAGTGAAAACGACAAAGGATTTAAAACGCTTTGTCCTGCGTTACGCCCGGTAGTTATCGTTGGCGGCGGCGGTCAGATGGGACGTCTGTTCGAGAAGATGCTGACACTCTCGGGTTATCAGGTGCGGATTCTGGAGCAACATGACTGGGATCGAGCGGCTGATATTGTTGCCGATGCCGGAATGGTGATTGTTAGTGTGCCAATCCACGTTACTGAGCAAGTTATCGGCAAATTACCGCCTTTACCGAAAGATTGTATTCTGGTTGATCTGGCATCAGTGAAAAATGGACCGTTACAGGCCATGCTGGCGGCGCACGATGGCCCGGTACTGGGGTTGCACCCGATGTTCGGCCCGGACAGCGGTAGCCTGGCAAAGCAAGTTGTGGTCTGGTGTGATGGACGTAAGCCGGAAGCATACCAATGGTTTCTGGAGCAAATTCAGGTCTGGGGCGCTCGGTTGCATCGTATTAGCGCTGTCGAGCACGATCAGAATATGGCGTTTATTCAGGCTCTGCGCCACTTTGCTACTTTTGCTTACGGGCTGCACCTGGCAGAAGAAAATGTTCAGCTTGAGCAACTTCTGGCGCTCTCTTCGCCGATTTACCGCCTTGAGCTGGCGATGGTCGGGCGACTGTTTGCTCAGGATCCGCAGCTTTATGCCGACATCATTATGTCGTCAGAGCGTAATCTGGCGTTAATCAAACGTTACTATAAGCGTTTCGGCGAGGCGATTGAGTTGCTGGAGCAGGGCGATAAGCAGGCGTTTATTGACAGTTTCCGCAAGGTGGAGCACTGGTTCGGCGATTACGCACAGCGTTTTCAGAGTGAAAGCCGCGTGTTATTGCGTCAGGCGAATGACAATCGCCAGTAATAATCCAGTGCCGGATGATTCACATCATCCGGCACCTTTTCATCAGGTTGGATCAACAGGCACTACGTTCTCACTTGGGTAACAGCCCAATACCTTCATTGAACGGGTGATTTCCCCTAACTCTTTCAATGCTTTTTGCATTTCCGCTGATTCAAGATTGGCCTGAATATCCAGATAAAACATCTCTTCCCATGGATTACCGTGAATCGGGCGTGATTCCAGACGGGTCATAATCAGATTGTGGTTGCGCAGTACCAGCAACGCTTCAACCAGCGCACCGGCTTGTTGCCCGGTCGCCATTAACAACGTCGTTTTCGCCGGAACCTGATCAGACACGTTAATGGCTTTACGCGCCAACACCACAAATCGGGTGAAGTTTTGTCGCTGATTCGCTTCAATCCGCTCCAGTACCTGCAAACCGTACAAAGTGCCGCCAGCTTCGCTTCCCAACGCAGCAACATGCGGTGATTTTGCCTGTGCAACCTTTTCCATTGCCGCAGACGTACTTTCGGTATATTCAATCTTCCAGTGCGGATAACGATTAAGGAATTTGCTGCATTGCTGGAATGGCTGCGGATGGCTGTAGACCGTATTGATGGTGGATAAATCAGTCGTGCCGGAGACTAACAAACAATGGTCGATAGTTAACGTCATCTCGCCAACAATCGACAAGCTGGTATGTTGCAGCAGATCGTAAACGTCGTTTATGGCACCGGAGCTGGTATTTTCAATCGGTACGACGGCATAGTCGGCCTGGCCGGTTTCCACCTGATTAAAAATATCGGCAAATTTGGCGCAGCCACTTTCAATGAATTGCTCAAAGTGACGGGCAGCATACTGGCGCGCCGCAAGATGGGAATAAGAACCTTTGGGGCCGAGAAAAGCGATGCGTGCTGAGTGCGGATTAATTTTATTGAGATGTTGCTGGAGCAAAGCCTGCTGAGTTAATACGGAATCTTCAATGATGAGCTGGAACAGGCGAGTAATGTAATGGGCGTCCAGATGGTGCGCTTTACCGAGCGTAATTAATCTTTCCAGTAAATCGCGTTCACGATCAATATCACGTACCGGGCGATGCGAGAGCAGTTTGGCTTTTCCCACCTCGACGGCCAGTTCGCGCCGCTCTGCGAGTAATGCTAATAATTTTTCATCCAGCGCGCTGATTTTCTCTCGCAGCGCCAGTAACGGGTTTTCCGATGTCATAGTGTTGCCTTTTTGTTATCAATAAAAAAGGCCCCCCGATTTGGGAGGCCTTATTGTTCGTCTTCGCATTCTGTTTCACACGACGAAACGCCTCCCATTCAGGGGAAGGTAAAAAAGAATGCGAAGAAAAACGGTGTGTGTTTCATGTTTGTTTCCTTAAGTGACTTTAGTACAGTACCCGTACTGTTTTCACGCTGTCAACAAAAAACGCGCCCGAAGGCGCGTTGGCGATACACTCAATATAAAGGACTACTCTTCTTCAACTTCTTCGACGAAGTTGGCGTCTTTCACCGATGTTGCGGCACGACGTGCTTCGCCTTTGTGCTGCAGTTTATTGAGCTGCCGTTCCAGCTTGTTGATCAATTCGTTAATTGCGGTGTACATATCTTCATGTTTACCACTGGCAACCAGAACGCCGTTAGGTGTATTGATTGTGGCGTCAGCAACAAACCCTTGTGGCTCTTTGGACAGAATGATATGTGGATTAATCAGATGTGTTTGCCATTTTTCCAGTTTGGCGAGACGGTCTGCGACATGTTGGCGGATGGCCGGAGTAATTTCCATTTGTTTGCTGGTAATGTTCATGGTCATAAATTTTACCTCTTGTCTTCCCGTCTTGGTGAATTCAGCATACCGTTCCTGATGTCAAAATGTGTGATGGAAATCTCATAATTTTGTCACTTTTTGTCAACGAATCTTTTTTGTGAGAAATCGCAGGAAGAGGTGTTTTTTTACTTGAGGAATATCTCAAAGCGAGCCATATTTGATGAGATCGATAGTGACTAAATCGCTTCAGTTTCACAACTAACAGAATAAAAAAACGGCAGCTCAAGGGCTGCCGTTTTGTGTTTCAGGTTTCTGTTATGTATTGCTGCTGTTTGCGGCGATGATTTTCGCTACTTTTTCAGCTTGCGCATTCATCTGCATCTGACGGTATGCATTTTCCATCAGCGGCAGCGCATCACGCGTAGCCTGGGTATCCGGGTAGTCGCGCAACATGCCTTCTACGCGGTTAACGACGGCAACCCATGCGCCACGTTCTGTATAGTACTCGGCCACGGAGTATTCATATTTCGCCAGACGATCTTTCAGGAATACCAGACGTTTGGTGGCATCGGTGGTGTACTGACTGTTTGGATAGCCGCGCACCAGTTTGGAAAAGTCACTAAACGCAGCTCGTGCATGTTGAGGATCGCGATCGCTACGGTCAACGCCAAAGAACCCTTGCAGCGCACTGTCATCCAGCGCCATATTGGTCAGGCCACGCATGTACATGACATAATCGATATTCGGATGGGTCGGGTTAAGGCGAATAAAACGATCGATGGCAGCCTGCGCTAACGGCAAATCGGCGTTTTTATAGTAGGCATAGATGAGATCCAGCTGCACCTGCTGCGAATACGGACCAAACGGATAGCGATTATCTAACGCTTCCAGTTGCGTTATTGCCTGTCTCCAGTTACCGTCCTGCAGCTTTTGTTGTGCAGTCGCGTAAATTTCATTTGGCGGATTATCAGGTACTTCTTCCTTTGACCCCGAGCAACCCGCCAAAAACAGGCTTAGTGTGGCGGCTGCCACCAGATATTTCATGCGCGTCATGACGTTTTGACTTTCCTCAAAATGTAATACGGGAGATTCTCTGTTCCTGCTCCCGGTTAAGACCAGCTACAATAGCACACTATATTAAACGGCAAAGCCGTAAAACCCCAACGATAAACGAAGAAGCAGTATATATGGCACAACGAGTACAGCTCACTGCAACGGTGTCCGAAAACCAACTCGGTCAACGCTTAGATCAGGCTTTGGCCGAAATGTTCCCGGATTATTCACGTTCGCGAATAAAAGAATGGATCCTCGACCAGCGCGTGCTGGTTAACGGCAAACTTTGTGATAAGCCGAAAGAAAAAGTATTGGGTGGCGAGCAGGTTGCCATCAACGCAGAGATTGAAGAAGAAGCGCGTTTTGAACCGCAGGATATCCCGCTGGATATCGTCTATGAAGATGAAGACATCATCGTCATTAATAAACCGCGCGACCTGGTGGTTCATCCTGGCGCGGGTAACCCGGATGGCACGGTACTGAATGCGTTGCTTCATTATTATCCGCCTATTGCCGATGTACCGCGTGCGGGCATCGTCCATCGTCTGGATAAAGACACCACTGGCCTGATGGTTGTGGCAAAAACCGTTCCGGCTCAGACGCGTTTAGTCGAATCTTTGCAAAGGCGTGAAATTACTCGTGAGTACGAAGCGGTGGCGATTGGTCATATGACCGCTGGCGGTACGGTGGATGAGCCAATCAGTCGCCACCCGACCAAACGTACTCACATGGCGGTGCATCCGATGGGCAAACCAGCGGTGACTCACTATCGCATCATGGAACACTTCCGTGTGCACACGCGTCTGCGGTTGCGTCTGGAAACTGGACGTACGCACCAGATCCGCGTGCATATGGCCCATATCACTCATCCGCTGGTGGGCGATCCGGTTTATGGTGGCCGTCCGCGTCCGCCAAAAGGTGCTTCGGAAGCGTTTATCTCCACGCTGCGTAAGTTTGACCGCCAGGCGCTTCATGCAACCATGCTGCGTCTTTATCACCCGATCTCCGGCATCGAAATGGAATGGCATGCGCCTATTCCACAAGATATGGTGGAGCTGATTGAGGCGATGCGTGCCGATTTCGAAGAACATAAGGATGAAGTGGACTGGTTATGAGTAAGCTGATTGTCCCGCAGTGGCCGCTGCCAAAAGGTGTTGCGGCTTGTAGCTCTACTCGTATCGGCGGCGTGAGCTTGCCCCCGTATGACTCGCTCAACCTCGGTGCCCATTGTGGCGATAACCCGGATCACGTTGAGGAGAATCGCAAGCGACTTTTTGCTGCGGGCAATTTGCCTTCTAAACCGGTCTGGCTTGAGCAGGTACACGGCAAAGATGTGCTTAAGCTTACTGGCGAACCTTATGCCTCAAAACGAGCAGATGCCTCTTATAGCAATACGCCTGGCACGGTTTGCGCAGTGATGACTGCCGACTGCCTCCCTGTGCTGTTTTGCAATCGAGCGGGAACGGAAGTCGCCGCCGCTCATGCTGGCTGGCGTGGACTGTGCGCAGGCGTGCTGGAAGAGACAGTTTCCTGTTTTGCTGATAATCCGGAAAATATTCTCGCCTGGTTAGGGCCGGCAATTGGTCCACGCGCGTTCGAAGTGGGGGCGGAGGTTCGCGAGGCGTTTATGGCAGCAGACGCCAAAGCGAGTACAGCTTTCATTCAGCATGGTGATAAGTATCTGGCGGATATTTATCTGCTTGCCCGGCAGCGTCTGGGGAGCGTTGGTGTTGAACAAATTTTCGGCGGCGACCGTTGTACATATACGGAAAATGAGACTTTCTTCTCTTATCGTCGCGACAAGACCACCGGGCGTATGGCAAGTTTCATTTGGCTGATATAACCTAAAGAATCAAGACGATCCGGTACGTGTGATTTTCTTTTCACATTAATCTGGTCAATAACCTTGAATAATTGAGGGATGACCTCATTTAATCTCCAGTAGCAACTTTGATCCGTTATGGGAGGAGTTATGCGTCTGGATCGTCTTACTAATAAATTCCAGCTTGCTCTTGCCGATGCCCAATCACTTGCACTCGGGCACGACAACCAATTCATCGAACCACTTCATTTAATGAGCGCCCTGCTGAATCAGGAAGGGGGTTCGGTTAGTCCTTTGTTAACATCAGCTGGCATAAATGCTGGCCAGTTGCGCACAGATATCAATCAGGCATTAAATCGTTTACCGCAGGTTGAAGGTACTGGTGGTGATGTCCAGCCATCACAGGATCTGGTGCGCGTTCTTAATCTTTGCGACAAGCTGGCGCAAAAACGTGGTGATAACTTTATCTCGTCAGAACTGTTCGTTCTGGCGGCACTTGAGTCTCGCGGCACGCTGGCCGACATCCTGAAAGCAGCAGGGGCGACCACCGCCAACATTACTCAAGCGATTGAACAAATGCGTGGAGGTGAAAGCGTGAACGATCAAGGTGCTGAAGACCAACGTCAGGCTTTGAAAAAATATACCATCGACCTTACCGAACGAGCCGAACAGGGCAAACTCGATCCGGTGATTGGTCGTGATGAAGAAATTCGCCGTACCATTCAGGTGCTGCAACGTCGTACTAAAAATAATCCGGTACTGATTGGTGAACCCGGCGTCGGTAAAACTGCCATCGTTGAAGGTCTGGCGCAGCGTATTATCAACGGCGAAGTGCCGGAAGGGTTGAAAGGCCGCCGCGTACTGGCGCTGGATATGGGCGCGCTGGTGGCTGGGGCGAAATATCGCGGTGAGTTTGAAGAACGTTTAAAAGGCGTGCTTAACGATCTTGCCAAACAGGAAGGCAACGTCATCCTGTTTATCGACGAATTACATACCATGGTCGGCGCGGGTAAAGCCGATGGCGCAATGGACGCCGGAAACATGCTGAAACCGGCGCTGGCGCGTGGTGAATTGCACTGCGTAGGTGCCACGACGCTTGACGAATATCGCCAGTACATCGAAAAAGATGCTGCGCTGGAACGTCGTTTCCAGAAAGTGTTTGTTGCCGAGCCTTCTGTTGAAGATACCATTGCGATTCTACGTGGCCTGAAAGAACGTTACGAATTGCACCACCATGTGCAAATTACTGACCCGGCAATTGTTGCAGCGGCGACGTTGTCTCATCGCTACATTGCTGACCGTCAGCTGCCGGATAAAGCCATCGACCTGATCGATGAAGCAGCATCCAGCATTCGTATGCAGATTGACTCAAAACCAGAAGAACTCGACCGACTCGATCGCCGTATCATCCAGCTCAAACTGGAACAACAGGCGTTAATGAAAGAGTCTGATGAAGCCAGTAAAAAACGTCTGGATATGCTCAACGAAGAACTGAGCGACAAAGAACGTCAGTACTCCGAGTTAGAAGAAGAGTGGAAAGCAGAGAAAGCATCGCTTTCTGGTACGCAGACCATTAAAGCGGAACTGGAACAGGCGAAAATCGCTATTGAACAGGCTCGCCGTGTGGGTGACCTGGCGCGGATGTCTGAACTGCAATACGGCAAAATCCCGGAGCTGGAAAAGCAACTGGAAGCCGCAACGCAGCTCGAAGGCAAAACTATGCGTCTGTTGCGTAATAAAGTGACCGACGCCGAAATTGCTGAAGTGCTGGCGCGTTGGACGGGGATTCCGGTTTCTCGCATGATGGAAAGCGAGCGCGAAAAACTGCTGCGTATGGAGCAAGAACTGCACCATCGCGTTATTGGTCAGAACGAAGCGGTTGATGCGGTATCTAACGCTATTCGTCGTAGCCGTGCGGGGCTGGCGGATCCAAATCGCCCGATTGGTTCATTCCTGTTCCTCGGCCCAACTGGTGTGGGGAAAACTGAGCTTTGTAAGGCGCTGGCGAACTTTATGTTTGATAGCGACGAGGCGATGGTCCGTATCGATATGTCCGAGTTTATGGAGAAACACTCGGTGTCTCGTCTGGTTGGTGCGCCTCCGGGATATGTTGGTTATGAAGAAGGTGGCTACCTGACCGAAGCTGTGCGTCGTCGTCCGTATTCCGTTATCCTGCTGGATGAAGTGGAAAAAGCGCATCCGGATGTCTTCAACATTCTGTTGCAGGTACTGGATGATGGGCGTCTGACTGACGGGCAGGGGAGAACGGTCGACTTCCGTAATACGGTTGTCATTATGACCTCTAACCTCGGTTCCGATTTGATTCAGGAACGCTTCGGTGAACTGGATTATGCGCATATGAAAGAACTGGTGCTCGGTGTGGTAAGCCATAACTTCCGTCCGGAGTTCATTAACCGTATCGATGAAGTGGTGGTCTTCCATCCGCTGGGCGAACAGCACATTGCCTCGATTGCGCAGATTCAGTTGAAACGTCTGTACAAACGTCTGGAAGAACGTGGTTATGAAATCCACATTTCTGACGAGGCGCTGAAACTGCTGAGCGAGAACGGTTACGATCCAGTCTATGGTGCACGTCCTTTGAAACGTGCTATCCAGCAGCAGATCGAAAACCCGTTGGCACAGCAAATACTGTCTGGTGAATTGGTTCCGGGTAAAGTGATTCGCCTGGAAGTTAATGAAGACCGGATTGTCGCCGTCCAGTAAATGATAAAACGAGCCCTTCGGGGCTCGTTTTTGTCTATAAGTTAGACGGAAAAGACTATATTTAAGATGTTTTGCCTGAAAAGTGAGCGAACGATAAAGTTTTTATATTTTTCGCTTGTCAGGCCGGAATAACTCCCTATAATGCGCCACCACTGACACGGAACAACGGCAAACACGCCGCCGGGTCAGCG
>NZ_JAYQWM010000056.1:0-22568 GCF_036662595.1 Escherichia sp. Lx600-2
CTGATAGAAACAGAAGCCACTGGAGCACCTCAAAAACACCATCATACACTAAATCAGTAAGTTGGCAGCATCACCCGTCAGATGAAAGAATTAATCGGTAACGAAGGAGATATTCATGTCACTTGCAACCACAGTGAAGGAGAGCAAGTTACAGAGACGCATGTACACGCAGAAAGCTCTCTGGTATCGCCATAATGGCGACCGCGAAGGAATGCGGGTATGCCTTAATTTGTCCCGAGTCGAAGTATTAAATCAGCGTTATTTCCTTGGGCCGTGTCCATTCTGAGGTGAATTATGGATTTGAATAAATTCGATGAGCCATTCAGCCCTGAAGATATCGAATGGCGAATACAGCAAAGCGGTAAAACACGCGATGGCAAGGTGTGGGCTATGGTGCTGGCTTATGTAACGAACCGGGCAATCATGAAACGCCTGGACGATGTTTGCGGCAAAGCAGGATGGCGCAATGAATACCGCGATATTCCCAACAACGGCGGAGTTGAATGCGGCATATCAATCAGGATTGATTCCGAATGGGTAACCAAATGGGATGCTGCTGAAAACACGCAGGTAGAAGCCGTCAAAGGTGGTCGTTCCGGCGCAATGAAGCGCGCTGCCGTTCAATGGGGAATCGGTCGGTATCTGTATAACCTTGAGGAAGGTTTCGCACAAACATCTCTCGATAAAAAGCAGGGGTGGCACAGGGCAAAACTGAAGGATGGAACAGGATTTTACTGGCTCCCTCCATCGCTGCCGGGATGGGCAATACCAGCATCAGATAACAAACCATCACCAGAAAATACCAACCAGAAATCTCCATCGGTTGACTGCGAACAAATCCTGAAAGACTTCAGCGATTATGCATCAACAGAAACTGACAAGAAAAAACTCATCGAGCGTTATCAGCGTGACTGGCAATTAATGGCTGGCAACGAGGAGGCGCAGGCTAAATGCGTTCAGGTAATGAGCATCAGAGTTAACGAACTAAAACAGGCGGCATAAATGGCAAGCAGAGGCGTAAATAAGGTGATTATCCTTGGTCGGGTAGGACAAGACCCGGAAGTTCGATACTCACCATCAGGAACAGCGTTCGCTAACCTGACAATAGCCACGTCAGAACAATGGCGAGATAAAAATACTGGCGAGCAAAAGGAATTGACTGAATGGCATCGTGTTGCTGTATCCGGGAAACTGGCTGAGGTCGTGGGGCAGTATGTGAAAAAAGGTGATCAGATTTATTTCGAGGGAATGCTGAGAACCAGAAAGTGGAAAGACCAGTCAGGGCAAGACCGTTACACAACCGAGGTTCATGTCGGAATTAATGGCGTGATGCAAATGCTTGGCGGCATTGGCGACAGCAAACAACAAGCAGCCAGCAGGCAATCACAGAAGCCACAGCAGCAATCATCACCAGCACAACACAACGAACCTCCGATGGATTTTGACGACGATATACCCTTTGCACCAGTAACTCTCCCCTTCCCTCGTCACGCTATTCACGCAATTTAATCAGGAGAAAATCATGCCAGCGCCTCTGTATGGTGCGGATGACGCGCGCCGCTGTTCCGGCAATTCCGTATCGGAGGTGCTGGATAAATTCAGGAAAAACTACAACCGGATAATGTCGCTACCGCAGGAAACGAAAGAGGAAAAGGAATTTCGCCACTGTATATGGCTTGCAGAGAAAGAAGAACGCGAGCGAATTTACCAGACATCAATCCGACCATTCCGCAAAGCCACATATACCCACTTCCCTGAATATATCGACCCGCGCCTGCGTAATTACCGCTCACGCTATGGCGCTATCAGTAATGACTGAGGAATTTACCATGAGAGGACTTGCATACAATCCCGGAATTCTTCCGGCAGAAATGATTATTCGCCAACGCGTAAAGCCAATGCCATCGAGAGAGGAATTGCTTAAGAGAAAGAGTTTCGGTTCTGTTAATGACAACAAATATCTGAATGCGATGTGGCTGAGTGGGAAGAAATGAAACAAATGACACTAATTGAGATGGATGGATTTCTGAAAGGTAAATGCATCCCATGTGATTTAAAGGTTAACGAAACAAACGCTGAATATCTTGTGCGTAAGTTCGGTGAACTTGAATCAAAACTAGAAACGGCGTTGCGGGAGTGTAGTTCTGCTGGAATCACGATTGATAACCTTGAGGCCAAGTGCGCGAAGATGGCTGCTGAAAATACCTCGCTTAAGCAATCTGAGAAGGAATTTAATGACTTTTGTCGTGAGGAGTTTAGCGAATGGGAAGATGATGTTACTGAAACCCCAGCCACCGATGCTTTCCTGGCTGAAGTACGGGCGCAGGGGGTAGAGATGTACGCAGATAACCTCGACAACGGAGCAGACGACGCAGAACGAGGTGGTTTTGATTATGCCGCTAAGTTTCTACGCGGTGAGGCGTCTAGTGTACGCTTGTTCGCCGACCAGCTTCGCAAAGGAGGCAACCAGTGAGCAAGATTAACTATCAGGCACTGCGTGAGGCGGCGGAACGTGCAATTCCAGCAATGGAACGCCTGTTAATGTTGCCAGTTGATGATGATTTGTTAAGTGAACAGGAACTTAAAGATTACGGTGTGGATATTGATGCGCTCAACGCCTTCAAATTTCTGACCGGACCAGAAACCGTGCTGGCGCTGCTGGATGAGCTGGAAAGAAAACAGCAATACATCAAATCCCGAGACCAGGAGAACGAGGATATTGCGCTAACGGTAGGGAAGCTGCGCGTTGAGCTGGAAGCCGCAGAGAAGCGCATTGCTGAGCTGGAGTTGCGGGAGGTTGTGCTTCCGCAATGCTATAGCATGTTGCATCGCGTCGATTTTGACGAGCCTTACCACACTGAAATGGTTTACAGGCAGCATCAGGTTCTTGAGGCACTGCACAACGCTGGAATAAACGTCACCGAAGCAGGTAAAGGAGAGGCATCATGAGCACTATCACAAGAGAATGGCTGCAGCAGGCTATCAACGATTATGAAAGCGTTCGTGATGAGCTTCCTTTCGGGCTTGATGATTACCAGGGGAATATCCTGGCTGCCCTGCGTATCGCACTGGCATCGCTGGAAGCAGAGCCGGTGGCGTGGAAGGTAACATTCACGCAAATTGACCGTGAATATAACACGTTCACTGGTATGTATTCTGACAAAGCAGAAGTCGAACGGTGGGTGCGGCTGCATAAAGCATGTAATTTTCGGGCAGATATAACACCGCTTTATACCGCCAAGCCAGTGCCGGTAACTCCGGATGGTTGGATAAGCTGTAGTGAGCGAATGCCAGAGGACGGTCAGCACGTAATTATTTTATGTGATGGCGCATTCGTTCTTTATGCGCAATATCGAGACGGAGAGTTTTTCGATATTGTCCGCAATGGTGATGAATTTTTCGAAACACAGAGTCGCAATGTAACCGACTGGATGCAACTACCAGAACCTCCCCTTTGATAGCTAAGCTTATACATATCTTTTACATCAGCAATCTATTGTTAATCTCCAATCAATGTTACGTTGTCATCTCTCTCATGCTTTGGAGGTAGTGATATGTCTTGTCCAAAATGCGGTTCTGGAAATATTGCAAAAGAAAAAACAATGCGTGGATGGTCTGATGATTATGTGTGCTGCGATTGCGGATACAACGACTCTAAAGACGCATTTGGAGAGCGTGGTAAAAACGAGTTTGTCAAAATTAATAAAGAACGCGAAGGCAACGAAAAAAGCTAATTTATTTATTCATATATGAAAACAATGTAATAAATATTCGAATTGAAGAATTGAAAGAACACCAAGCCGCCTGATGGCGGTTTTTTATTGGAGACAAGAAATGTCAGATTTGGCTATGAAGGTTTTGAAATGGCAATCGACTGGCGATGTCGGCATCAGTAGCGCAACTCTTGCCTCAATCGCATGTGGCCTGAAAAAGAATATCTATGGTCATCACTTCGGCGCTCCCCATGACGCAGCAGACTTTCGGCGATGCGTTGCACTTGTTGAGCAGATTCCAGAAATCAGAGATTCATTCGACAAGGTTGCAAAGCGCGTTCCGGCATTCAAAGGAATCCTCAACGAATGGGATTCACTCGTTGCTCTGTTGAAGTCTGAAATGAAGACGTACGGGAACAAAGCACCAGAGACTTACAGAAGAATCAGCGAGCTACGCAAGGACTAACGCCTCACACTCGATGAGGCCTGTACATATCTGATAGATCCGCTATATGGCGGTTTATTTTTGCCTGGAGAATTAAGATGACCGATACCAGCCTGATTCCTGAGAAAGAAGTGATGAACAAGCTCGGTGTTTCATCACGTCAGACAATCTGGAACTATACCAAACGGCACGGATTTCCGAAGCCAGTCAGAACCCACCCCAAATCATACCTTCGTGAAGCTGTTGAAGGGTGGATTCTTAACGGTGGCGTTAATCAGAAATGCTCCTGATGTGCCAGAACAATTTATCAGCGTGAAGCTCATACGCTTTGCGCTGAGCCTCTATCCAGTCGTGTTTATTGTATACGGACATTATCCCGCCAAGTTCATGACCGAGCATTCGCTCAGTAACATGAGGCTCGACATTCATCTCGGACAGACGTGTAACAAGCGTTCTTCTGAAATCGTGTGTTCGCCAGTAACCTAGATCCATCCCTCCCCTTATTCTATTTACGAATCGGTTGGCTGCAGCGATGCTGATCGGTTTGTTTATGTCTTCTCCAGGGAAAAGAACATCATTGTACGTTGTCATGGCCTTTTCGAGGAAAGGCTTAATTTGTTCGAAGATTGGACGGCGGATAACATTACCCATCTTGCTATGCTCTTTCGGTACGGTCCATACGTTTTCCAGCAGGTCAAATTCTGTCTTTTTTGCCAGCCTAAGCTCTGAGAGCCTCGCCCCCCACAGCATAAGCATCTGATGAAGTAGCTTATTTGACGTAGACGCACGGCTTCTTTCAATAGCAAGCCAAATCTTAGCCAGTTCGTGATACGACAGTACCCGATCCCCTACCTCAGCGCGGGAGCCGAAGTCCCTTGGTTGGATGCTCATAATTGCGCAACTATCTATCAACTGACGCCGCATGCACCAACTTATTGCTGATCTTAGTTGACTTAGCACCTGCCTTGCTCGGCGTGGATTATCTCTTTCTTCTTCGGTAAGCAGGTCAACCCATTGCTTAACCGTGATAGAAGATGCCGGACGATTAGGAAAGGCGTCATGCATGCGCTTCATAACCGTTGATCGGTAAAGTGCCTGGGTCTTTTCTCTGAGAGTTGTAGAGACGTAGTTGTCGAACCAGTAGTCGAGACACTGGGCGACCGTCATGGAGTTCTCCACCTTCTCTTCAAAATAAGTGCGTGGATCCGTTCCTGAGAAATAGAGCTTTCGCAAGTCAGCAGTGATCTGTCTGGCATCCTTCAAAGACAGGGATGGGTATCGACCAAGCCCAAGTCGATTAGGCTTGCCATGCCAGCGATAGCGGTACTGGAACTGGATGACCCCCTTCGGTGAAATTCGTACGCTGAGGCCATCGGCATCAGCCACTTCTTGTGGGCCCGAATATGGTTTACCATAAATACTACGCAGTTTTGTGTCGCTTATAGCCATAAATAATATTTGGTACGCTCAGAAATAATGGTTTGGTACACATCTGGTACACAATATCACATGGACAACAGCGCACAGTAAACAACTATATTTGACGTTCGTAGACATACTCAGGTGAAAAAATGGTTGTTTTTCGAGTTATAACAGACAGTTAATTAACTACAGTGGACAATGCTAGACAATGACAGACGCAGATAAACAACCTACCTTCCTCTTTCACGATTACGAAACCTTTGGCACGCACCCCGCGTTAGATCGCCCTGCACAGTTCGCAGCCATTCGCACCGATAGCGAATTCAATGTCATCGGAGAACCCGAAGTCTTTTACTGCAAGCCCGCTGATGACTATTTACCCCAGCCAGGAGCAGTATTAATTACCGGTATTACCCCGCAGGAAGCACGGGCGAAAGGAGAAAACGAAGCCGCGTTTGCCGCCCGTATTCACTTGCTTTTTACCGTACCGAAGACCTGTATTCTGGGCTACAACAATGTGCGTTTCGACGACGAAGTCACACGCAACATTTTTTATCGTAATTTCTACGATCCTTACGCCTGGAGCTGGCAAAACCGCAATTCGCGCTGGGATCTGCTTGACGTGATGCGCGCCTGCTATGCCCTGCGCCCGGACGGCATCAACTGGCCGGAAAACGACGACGGTCTGCCGAGCTTCCGCCTGGAACATCTCACCAAGGCCAACGGTATTGAACACAGTAACGCCCATGATGCGATGGCCGACGTTTACGCGACCATCGCCATGGCGAAGCTGGTGAAGGCCCAACAGCCAAAGCTGTTTGATTATCTGTATGCCTACCGGGGCAAAAACAAGCTGATGACGCTGATTGACGTCCCGCAGATGAAGCCACTGGTGCATGTCTCGGGAATGTTTGGCGCCTGGCGCGGAAACACCAGCTGGATTGCGCCGCTGGCCTGGCATCCGGATAACCGTAATGCGGTGATCATGGTCGACCTGGCGGGCGACATCGCCCCGCTGCTCGAGCTGGATGCCGATACGCTGCGCGAGCGCCTGTATACGCCGAAGGCCGAGCTCGGCGACAGTTCGCCGGTGCCGATTAAGCTGGTGCATCTGAATAAGTGCCCGGTGCTGGCGCAGGCCAATACCCTGCGCCCAGAAGACGCTGACCGTTTAGGCATTAACCGACAGCACTGCCTGGATAACCTGAAACTGCTGCGCGATAACCCGCAGGTGCGCGAGAAGGTGGTGGCGATTTTTGCTGAAGCCGAGCCGTTTGTCGCATCGGACAACGTCGACGCCCAGCTTTATAACGGTTTCTTTAGCGACGCCGACCGCGCGGCGATGAAAATCGTGCTGGAGACCGAGCCGCGCAATCTGCCGGCGCTGGACATTACCTTCGCCGACCCGCGTATTGAGAAGCTGCTGTTTAACTTCCGCGCGCGCAACTTCCCCGGCACGCTGGATGAAAACGAGCAACAGCGCTGGCTGGAACACCGTCGGCAGATCTTCACCCCGGAATTTTTACAGGCCTACGCCCAGCAACTGGAGATGTTGTACGGTCAGTATGAGGGGAATAACGAGAAGCTATCGCTGCTGAAGGCGCTGTATCAGTACGTGCAGGAGATTGTTTAATTCAACGCAGCGACGCCGGAAAATCTTCCCGGCGTCGCTTGATGCCTGGGGCATTATTTCTGTACGGTGATGGTCCACGCCGCATCGCCAGACTGCTGATAGTCCGTGACCGTAAAGCCCTCTTCCGCCGCCCACTGCGGGATGGCTTCCGTCGCCTGAGTACAGTCGAACTCAATCACCAGCTGGTCGCCGCTGGCCAGTTCCGCCATCGCCGCCTTCGCTTCAATTAACGGGAACGGGCAAACCTGCGTGACTACGTCCAGTTTCTTCACAACCATTTTTTCTACTCCTTAAGCCGTTGCGGTTTTCAGTTTTGCTTTCCGCTGCGGGCGAACATACAACATCCACGACGCGCACCACACGCCGAGAATCATAAATACCAGGCCAATCCAGCCCTGCCAGGTCATCATCGCCGTCATCACCAAACCGTTGCCGATCGAGCAGCCGCCGGCAATGCTGGCACCGAAGCCCATCAGTACGCCGCCACCCGCGCTACGCAGCGTGGTGCTGGCATCGGCAGCGCGGACGCGGAATTCACGGCTGGCTTTCGCGGCAATAAACGAACCGATAAAGATTCCCAGCACCAGGAAGACGCCCCAGTTGAGGTACTTGCTGTCACCCCCCACCAGGAACTGCAGGATATTGGCGGTCGGCGAGGTAATGCCAAGGCCAAACATACGTCCGGTGGCCTCACTCAGCGGCCAGGCCAGCAGGGCGATAAGGCCAATCAGCACGGCGGTCACAAACGGATGCCAACGCTTTTCAAACAGCAGATGCGCCAGGCCAGTGCGGCGCGGCGGCAGAGAAGCTACTTTGAGCTTTGGTTTGCTCAGCTCTTTGCGAACAAACCACAGGGTCACCGCCACCAGCAGAACGATAAGTGGCCAGACGGAGATATTCAGGGTTTCGGCAATGCCGTTGTGAGTGGTCGTGTGTTGACCGAGGAATTTGTTAAGCCCAGCCGCGTGCGGTGAACGCATGATCGCGCTCATCACCATATAGGTGACCAGTGCAATCCAGCTGCCAATCAGCCCTTCCCCGGCACGATACCAGGTGCCGGTGGCGCAGCCTCCCGCATAAACGATACCGATACCAAAAACAAATCCACCCACCACGGTGCCAAGCCACGGGAACGCGCCTGCATCGTACTGCACCAGGCCAAGCTGGATCAGGGCGAACACGCCGATACTCTGGATACAGATAGCAATCAACAGTGCGTAAAACATGCGGTTATTTTTGGTGATATACATATCGCGAAAGCCACCCGTCAGGCAGAAACGACCGCGCTGCATAACGAATCCCAGTAAAGCCCCGCAAATCATGCCACTTATTATCATGTGCAACATAAGAATCAATTAACTCAATATTATCAGTCTTAAAATTATTCCTGACCCCGCCGGACGGCTCCAATAACCAAAAGCTCTATATTATTCCCGACGGTTATTAATATTGATTTTTTAATCACCCCACAAACTTAAGACAAAAAAAACCGGAGGCCCAGACCTCCGGTTTTGCAACCATCGTTTTTAAATTCAGTTATGCAACATCTTCGTACTGCGGAACCGGGTTGCGGAAGCTTTTGGTCACACAGGCCAGGTAGATCAGACCGATACCGGCCCAGATCAGGCCCAGAACCATAGAGCTCTCTTCCAGGTTCACCCACAGTGCGCCAACGGTCAGCGCGCCGCAGATTGGCAGGAACAGGTACTGGAAGTGATCTTTCAGCGTCTTATTACGCTTCTCACGGATCCAGAACTGAGAGATAACGGACAGGTTCACGAAGGTGAACGCCACCAGCGCACCGAAGTTAATCAGCGCCGTTGCCATCACCAGGTCGAAGTTAATCGCCAGCAGCGCAATCGCGCCAACCAGGATGATGTTCATCGCCGGGGTGCGCCAGGTTGGATGCACGTAGCCGAAGAAGCTTTTCGGGAACACGCCATCACGGCCCATCACGTACATCAGACGCGCCACACCCGCATGCGCCGCCATACCGGAAGCCAGCACGGTAATGGTGGAGAAGATCAGCGCGCCAACCTGGAAGGCTTTACCCGCCACGTACAGCATGATTTCAGGCTGTGAGGCGTCCGGATCTTTGAAGCGAGAGATATCCGGGAAGTAGAGCTGCAGGAAATAGGTGGAGAAGATAAAGATCAGGCCACCAATCAGCGCCGTCAGGAAGATAGCACGCGGAATCACACGCTCAGCGTCTTTGGTTTCTTCAGACAGGTTGCTGATACCGTCAAAACCGGTAAAGGAGAAGCACAGAATCGTGGCCCCGGTAATCATAGGGATCACGTGCGCATCACCCGACCAGAACGGACGGTTGCTTGCCAGCGTACCGGCACCTTCGCCGTGCGCCACGCCATAAATCACCATACCTAGGATCACGGCAATCAGTACCACCTGGAACACCACGATCACGGTGTTAAAGTTGGCGACAGATTTGATGCTGCGCAGGTTAAAGGCGGTCATAAAGGCAACCAGTGCAATCACGAATACCCATGACGGTATCGACGGCACCAGCGCTTCGAAATAGATTTTTGCCAGCAGAATGTTGATCATCGGCGCGAACAGATAATCGAGCAGCGAAGACCAACCCACCATAAAGCCAACGGTCGGGCTGATGGATTTCTGGGCATAAGTGTAGGCAGAGCCCGCCGAAGGATAACGGCGCACCAGCTTACCGTAGCTCAGCGCGGTGAACAGAATTGCCACCAGAGCGAAGGCATAAGCTGTTGGCACGTGACCATCGGTCATGCCAGATACGATACCGAACGTATCAAACAGCGTCATCGGCTGCATATAGGCCAGGCCCATCATAACAACCGGAATAAGCGTAAGCGTTTTACGTAATTCCACGCGAGAGGTGTTTGGAGTAACGTTATGCGACACGGTCAGTCTCCATTACGGCGATGGCCGGCGCAAAATTGAAAAATTGCCCCATTTTTTTTCTGTTTCCTCAGCGACAACGACTGTCGTTTTTTAAGTAAGTATCTATCCGGTACGAAGCCCGGCCTCTTTAATTTGATGGTTGTTTTGATGTAAAAAAAATAACCGACGCGGCAAGCACGTCGGTTAATCTCAATTTTTTACATTCGACATATTTTGCCCCAAACGGTAGCAAAAAGACAAGCCGCTGAGAGCATAATCAGCACGCCTTCTCGTCTAAACGACTGATAATTCAGCAACTCCCGAATCATAAATCTCATCAATAGCACTATTTGCTAAAACAGCGGCGATTATTCCATCGGCATACGTAACGGGTCAGGATACTGATACTCAAAGCCGAGCTCGCGGCAAATGAGATTACCGTCGATGATTTTGCCTTTTCCATTACCGCTGTCGCTAAAGCTCGGAACCGCTAACCCCAGCTCACGCGCCATTTGCGGATAGAAAATACCGCGAGCGGGATGCAACGGCGCACAAATGTTATAAATGTGTCCACCCTTCGGCGCCTGTAATAAAAGCGTAATAGCAGAGACAACATCTTCCAGATGGACGAGATTCACGCCGTGCTGACCATCCGGCGCGGATTTACCTGCGAAGAAACGTCCCGGATGCCGATCCGGCCCCACCAGCCCCGCCAGACGCAGAATATCCACCGACGTCCCCGGCAATTGATGAAGCCAGTCTTCCAGCTCTTTTAATACTCTGCCGCTAGCGGTAACCGGTTCACGCGGCGTGCTCTCTTTTACCAGCCCTTCTTCTTTACCGTAGACCGAAGTGGAGCTGGTAAAGATAATGCGCGGAATCTGGTACGCCAGCGCGGTGTCCACAATCTCCTGCACCGCCTGATGATAGAAATCTTCGCCCGGGCCGCTGCGGCGCGCGGGGAGCGTAATGACCAGCGCGTCAACATTCATTAAAGCATCAAGGTCATCAGCCTCACAGACCAGCTGCGGATCGAGCCGCAACGGATAGCTATCAATCCCGCACATCCGTGCGGCTTCCACGCCATCCTCTGTCGTTTTACTGCCCGTTACCTGCCAGCCGCGCGCCATCAACGACAGCGCCAGCGGCATACCCAGCCACCCTAAACCGACAATTGCCACCTTCTTCATTGCGCTATCTCCTGGTTCATCCTGCACTCCTCTCATAAGGCTACGCCACAGCGAGAAAACTGACAATTTATAGTGGTAACATGAATTGATTTAATGAATGAAAAAAGCGCTTGCGCTCAACGACAAAAGTGGTTTAGGTTAAAAGACATCAAGTGAATAGTCATTCAACGAGAAATTTATGAGCCGCGTTCAATTTAAACACCACCATCATCACCATCATCCTGACTAGTCTTTCAGGCGATGTGTGCTGGGAGACATTCAGATCTTCCAGTGGTGCATGAACGCAAGAGAGCCCCCGGAAGATCATCTTCCGGGGGCTTTTTTTTGAACCAAATTCAGCAGGGTAATGAGGAATACAGAATGTTAGATAACAGCCGTTTACGCATAGCTATTCAGAAATCAGGCCGCCTGAGCGATGATTCACGCGAATTACTGGCCCGTTGTGGTATCAAAATCAATCTCCACACCCAGCGCCTGATCGCGATGGCGGAGAACATGCCGATCGATATCCTGCGCGTTCGCGATGACGATATTCCGGGGTTGATTATGGATGGCGTGGTCGATCTCGGCATTATCGGTGAAAACGTTCTGGAAGAAGAGCTGCTGAGCCGCCGCGCGCAAGGCGAAGACCCGCGCTACTTTACCCTGCGTCGTCTGGACTTCGGCGGCTGCCGTCTGTCGCTGGCGACCCCGGCGGATGAAGCCTGGAACGGCCCGGCTGCGCTCGACGGCAAACGTATTGCCACCTCTTACCCACACCTGCTCAAACGTTATCTCGACCAGAAAGGCATCAGCTTTAAATCCTGCCTGCTGAACGGCTCTGTTGAAGTGGCCCCGCGTGCCGGTCTGGCCGACGCCATCTGCGACCTGGTATCAACCGGCGCGACGCTGGAAGCCAACGGCCTGCGTGAAGTAGAAGTGATGTTCCGCTCTAAAGCCTGCCTGATTCAACGCGACGGCGAGATGAGCGACGCCAAGCAGCAGTTGATTGACCGTCTGTTAACCCGTATTCAGGGCGTGATTCAGGCGCGCGAATCGAAATACATCATGATGCACGCGCCAACCGAACGCCTGGAAGAAGTGATTGCCCTGCTGCCGGGTGCCGAGCGCCCAACCATTCTGCCGCTGGCGGGCGACCAGCAGCGCGTGGCGATGCACATGGTCAGCAGCGAAACCCTGTTCTGGGAAACCATGGAAAAACTGAAGTCCCTGGGTGCCAGCTCGATTCTGGTACTGCCGATTGAGAAGATGATGGAGTAAGCGCCATGAGCTTCAATACCCTGATTGACTGGAACCGCTGTAGCCCCGAAGAACAGCAGGCGCTGTTAATGCGCCCGGCCATTTCCGCTTCCGACAGCATCACCCGTACGGTGGCCGAAATTCTGGAAAACGTTAAAAATAACGGCGATAAAGCGCTGCGTGAATACAGCGCGAAGTTTGATAAAACCGAGGTTGGCGCGCTGCGCGTGACTGAGGAAGAAATTCAGCAGGCCGCAGGCCGTCTGAGCGACGAACTGAAGCAGGCGATGCAAGCTGCGGTGCGCAACATCGATACCTTCCACACCGCGCAGATTCTGCCGCCGGTGGATATCGAAACTCAACCGGGCGTACGCTGCCAGCAGGTCACCCGCCCTATCGCCTCCGTGGGGCTTTATATTCCGGGTGGTTCAGCGCCGCTGTTCTCCACCGTATTAATGCTGGCCACTCCGGCGCGCATCGCCGGCTGTAAAAAAGTGGTGCTGTGCTCGCCGCCGCCGATTGCCGATGAGATTCTGTATGCGGCGCAGCTGTGCGGCGTCAAAGAGGTATTTAACGTCGGCGGCGCGCAGGCCATTGCCGCGCTGGCGCTGGGCACCGAGTCCATTCCGAAGGTGGATAAAATCTTCGGGCCAGGCAATGCGTACGTCACCGAAGCGAAACGCCAGGTTAGCCAGCGTCTCGACGGCGCGGCCATCGACATGCCAGCAGGCCCGTCTGAAGTGCTGGTCATCGCCGATAGCGGCGCCACGCCGGACTTTGTCGCCTCCGACCTGCTCTCTCAGGCCGAGCACGGCCCGGACTCACAGGTTATTCTGCTGACGCCGGACGCGAAACTTGCCGAAGGCGTGGCCGAGGCCGTAGAACGCCAGCTTGCCGAGCTGTCCCGCGCCGATACCGCGCGTCAGGCCCTCTCTGCCAGCCGCCTGATTGTGGCCAGCGATCTGGCGCAGTGCGTGGCGATCTCCAACGCCTACGGCCCGGAACACCTGATTATTCAGACCCGCAACGCGCGTGAACTGGTTGATGAGATCACCAGCGCCGGTTCGGTATTCCTCGGCGACTGGTCGCCGGAATCGGCTGGCGACTACGCCTCCGGTACCAACCACGTGCTGCCGACCTACGGTTACACATCCACCTGTTCCAGCCTGGGACTGGCGGATTTCCAGAAGCGGATGACCGTTCAGGAATTATCCCGTGACGGATTCTCGGCCATTGCCGCCACCATTGAAACGCTGGCCGCCGCCGAGCTGCTGACCGCCCACAAAAATGCCGTTACCCTGCGCGTGAACGCCCTGAAGGAGCAAGCATGAGCATTGAACAGTTAGCCCGCGACAACGTTCGCGCCCTGACCCCGTATCAGTCGGCGCGCCGCCTTGGCGGTAAAGGCGACGTCTGGTTGAACGCCAACGAATACCCGACGGCGGTGCCGTTCGAACTCAGCCAGCAGACGTTGAACCGCTACCCGGAATGCCAACCCAAAGCGGTGATTGAAAACTACGCCGCCTATGCGGGCGTCAAGCCGGAGCAGGTGCTGGTGAGCCGCGGCGCGGATGAAGGCATTGAACTGCTGGTACGCGCGTTTTGCGAACCGGGCCGCGATGCGGTGCTGTTCTGCCCGCCGACCTACGGTATGTACAGCGTCAGCGCTGAGACCATCGGCGTCGAATGCCGCACCGTGCCGACCAAAGCCGACTGGCAGCTGGATCTGCCGGCGATTGCCGACAGTCTGGTCAACGTGAAAGTGGTTTACGTATGCAGTCCGAACAACCCAACCGGACAGATTATCAACCCACAGGATTTCCATACGCTGCTGGAGATGACCCGTGACAAAGCGCTGGTTGTCGCCGATGAGGCCTATATTGAGTTCTGCCCGCAGGCCACGCTGGCCGGCTGGCTGGCCGAGTACCCGCATCTGGTAATTCTGCGCACGCTGTCCAAAGCCTTTGCGCTAGCGGGGCTGCGCTGCGGCTTTACGCTGGCGAATGAAGAGGTGATCGCGCTATTAATGAAGGTGATTGCGCCGTACCCGCTCTCGACCCCGGTTGCCGATATTGCGGCCCAGGCGCTTAGCGCGCAAGGAATCGCCGCCATGCGCGAACGCGTCGCGCAAATCCTCAATGAACGTCAGTACCTGGTGGATGCGCTGCGCACCATCGACTGCGTCGAGCAGGTATTTGATTCCGAGACCAACTACGTACTGGCTCGTATTAAAGCCTCAAGCAGCGTATTTAAATCTTTATGGGATCAAGGCATTATCTTACGTGACCAGAATAAACAACCTTCTTTAAGCGGCTGTTTGCGCATCACTATCGGCACTCGTGCAGAGAGCCAGCGCGTGATTGACGCTTTGAAAGCGGAGACCGTATGACCCAGAAGTTTCTCTTTATCGATCGCGATGGCACCCTGATTTCCGAGCCACCGAGCGACTATCAGGTAGACCGTTTCGATAAACTGGCCTTCGAGCCGGACGCCATTCCCGAACTGCTGAAGCTGCAAAAAGCGGGTTTTAAGCTGGTGATGATCACCAACCAGGACGGGCTGGGCACCGACAGCTTCCCGCAGGCGGATTTCGACGGCCCGCACAACCTGATGATGCAGGTCTTTACCTCGCAGGGCGTGGTGTTTGACGATGTGCTCATTTGCCCGCACCTGCCCGCCGACAACTGCGAATGCCGCAAGCCGAAAACGCAGATGGTCACCGCCTGGCTGGCGGACGGCGTGATGGACGTTGCCAACAGCTACGTGATTGGCGACCGCGCCACCGACGTCGAACTGGCCAATAATATGGGCATCACCGGCCTGCGCTACAACCGCGAAACGCTTAACTGGGCGGCGATTGGCGAGCAGTTGACCCGCCGCGACCGCTACGCCCACATTGAGCGCAACACCCGCGAAACGCAGATTGATGTCGAAGTGTGGCTGGATCGCGAAGGCGGCAGCAAAATTAACACCGGCGTTGGTTTCTTCGACCACATGCTGGACCAGATCGCCACCCACGGTGGTTTCCGCATGAACATTACCGTGAAAGGCGACCTCTATATTGACGATCACCACACGGTGGAAGATACCGGCCTGGCGCTGGGCGAAGCACTGAAAGTTGCGCTGGGCGATAAGCGCGGCATTAACCGTTTCGGCTTCGTGCTGCCGATGGACGAATGCCTGGCCCGCTGTGCGCTGGATATTTCCGGCCGTCCGCACCTCGAGTACAAAGCCGAGTTTACCTATCAGCGCGTAGGCGACCTGAGCACCGAGATGATCGAGCACTTCTTCCGCTCGCTCTCGTATGCCATGGGCGTCACCCTGCACCTGAAAACCAAAGGCAAAAACGATCACCACCGTGTGGAGAGCCTGTTTAAAGTCTTTGGCCGCACGCTGCGCCAGGCGATCCGCGTGGACGGCAATGCCCTTCCCTCCTCAAAAGGAGTGCTGTGATGAATGTGGTTGTCCTTGATACCGGCTGCGCCAACCTCAATTCGGTGAAAGCGGCGATTGCCCGTCATGGTTACGAGCCGGTGGTTAGTCGTGACCCGGATGTGGTGCTGCGCGCTGACAAACTGTTTCTGCCGGGCGTGGGCACCGCGCAGGCGGCGATGGATCAGATTCACGAGCGCGACCTGGTCGAGCTGATTAAAGCCTGCACCCAGCCGGTGCTGGGTATTTGCCTCGGCATGCAGCTGCTGGGACGCCGTAGTGAAGAAACAAACGGCGTCGACCTGCTGGGGATTATTGACCAGGACGTGCCGAAAATGACCGACCACGGCTTGCCGCTGCCACACATGGGCTGGAACCGCGTTTATCCAAAAGCGGGCGACCGTCTGTTCCGCGGTATTGAGGACGGCGCGTATTTTTACTTCGTTCACAGCTACGCGATGCCGGTCAATGAATACACCATCGCGCAATGCCACTACGGTGAAGCGTTTACCGCCGCAGTACAGAAAGATAACTTTTACGGCGTGCAGTTTCACCCCGAACGCTCCGGCGCGGCGGGCGCACAGCTGCTGAAAAACTTCCTGGAGATGTAATGATCATTCCGGCTTTAGATTTGATTAACGGCACCGTGGTACGCCTGCATCAGGGTGACTACGGACAGCAGCGCGACTACGGCACCGATCCGCTTCCCCGTTTACAGGACTACGCGGCTCAGGGTGCCGAAGTGCTGCACCTGGTAGATTTAACCGGCGCGAAAGACCCGGCACAACGCCAGATTCCGCTACTGAAAACCCTGGTCGCCGGCGTGAACGTGCCGGTACAGGTTGGCGGCGGGGTACGCACCGAAGATGACGTCGCGGCACTGCTGGACGCGGGTGTGGCGCGCGTGGTGGTCGGCTCAACGGCGGTGAAATCGCCGGAAGTGGTGAAAGGCTGGTTCCAGCGCTTTGGCGCTGAGCACCTAGTGCTGGCGCTGGACGTGCGCTTCGACGATAGCGGCGCCAAACAGGTGGCGGTGAGCGGCTGGCAGGAGAACTCTGGCGTCACGCTGGAAGAGCTGGTTGAGACCTATCTGCCCGTGGGGCTTCAGCACGTGCTGTGCACCGATATTTCCCGCGACGGCACGCTGGCTGGCTCCAACGTTTCGCTATATGAAGAGGTCTGCGCCCGCTATCCGCAGGTGGCGTTCCAGTCCTCCGGCGGCATTGGCGATCTTAACGATATCGCCGCCCTACGCGGCACCGGCGTGCGCGGCGTAATTGTCGGCCGCGCGCTGCTGGAAGGTAAATTCAACGTAACGGAGGCCATCCAATGCTGGCAAAACGGATAATTCCTTGTCTTGATGTGCGTGATGGTCAGGTTGTTAAGGGCGTGCAGTTCCGCAATCACGAGATCATCGGCGATATCGTCCCGCTGGCCAAACGCTACGCTGACGAAGGCGCGGATGAACTGGTGTTCTACGATATCACCGCCTCCAGCGATGGCCGGGTGGTCGATAAAAGCTGGGTTTCCCGTGTTGCCGAAGTGATTGATATTCCGTTCTGCGTAGCGGGCGGCATTAAGTCCATTGATGATGCGGCGCGCATTCTCTCCTTCGGCGCCGATAAAATTTCCATCAACTCCCCGGCGCTGGCCGACCCGGAGCTGATCACCCGTCTGGCGGACCGCTTCGGCGTGCAGTGCATCGTGGTGGGGATTGATACCTGGTATGATGCAGACACCGGCAAATATCACGTCAATCAATACACCGGCGATGAAAGCCGCACCCGCGTGACCCAATGGGAAACGCTGGACTGGGTGCAGGAAGTGCAGAAACGTGGCGCGGGCGAGATCGTCCTCAATATGATGAACCAGGACGGCGTGCGTAACGGCTACGACCTGGAGCAGTTGAAAAAAGTGCGCGATGTTTGCCGCGTACCGCTGATCGCCTCTGGCGGTGCGGGGACCATGGAACACTTCCTCGAAGCGTTCCGTGATGCCGATGTTGACGGCGCGCTGGCAGCCTCGGTATTCCACAAACAGATTATTAATATTGGTGAACTAAAAGCGTACCTGGCAACACAGGGCGTGGAGATTCGGGTATGTTAACTGAACAACTGGACTGGCAAAAAACCGACGGACTGATGCCCGCCATTATCCAACACGCGGTATCCGGTGAAGTGCTGATGCTGGGCTATATGAACGAGGAAGCGCTGGCCAAAACGCAGGAAACGGGCAAAGTGACCTTTTTCTCGCGCACCAAACAGCGCCTGTGGACCAAGGGTGAAACCTCCGGCCACTTCCTCAATGTGGTAAGCATCGCGCCCGACTGCGACAATGACACTCTGCTGGTGCTGGTTAACCCGATTGGCCCGACCTGCCATAAAGGCACCTCAAGCTGCTTCGGCGACACCAGCCACCAGTGGCTGTTCCTGTATCAGCTTGAGCAGCTGCTGGCCGAGCGTAAAAACGCTGACCCGGCAAGTTCATACACCGCTAAGCTGTACGCCAGCGGCACCAAGCGTATCGCGCAGAAAGTGGGTGAAGAAGGCGTGGAAACCGCGCTGGCCGCCACGGTGCACGATAAGTTTGAGCTGAAGAATGAGGCGTCGGATTTGATGTATCACCTGCTGGTGCTATTGCAGGATCAGGAGCTGGATTTGACGGCGGTGATTGAGAATTTGCGGGAACGGCATAAGTAACGGATAAATTTGAGCCCGGCGATAACACCGGGCTTTATTATTGCTGCACGAACCTGTCAATCATTACCAAACAGATCGCGGGTATACACCTTCTCTTTCACATCAGCCAATTCTTCCGCCATTCGGTTAGAAATGATGACATCCGCTTCTTGCTTAAATGCATCCAAATCGCGTACAACGCGGGAATTAAAGAATTCATCTTCTTTCATCGCAGGTTCATACACAATCACTGGAATGCCTTTCGCTTTGATTCGTATCATAATCCCTTGAATCGAAGATGCGCGGAAATTGTCGGATCCTGACTTCATGACGAGGCGATATACCCCAACCACTTTCGGCTTGCGGGCCAGGATGGAATCGGCAATAAAATCCTTGCGGGTACGGTTAGCGTCAACAATCGCACCGACGATGTTATTTGGCACAGACGCATAATTTGCCAGCAGTTGTTTAGTATCTTTCGGGAGGCAATATCCACCATAACCAAAAGATGGATTGTTATAGTGATTACCGATGCGCGGGTCCAGGCACACGCCTTCAATAATCTGGCGGGAGTTCAGGCCCAGGCTTTCCGCATAGCTATCCAGCTCGTTGAAATAAGCCACGCGCATCGCGAGGTAGGTGTTCGCGAATAGCTTGATAGCTTCGGCTTCGGTCGAGTCGGTGAACAGCGTCGGGATATCCTTCTTCACTGCCCCTTCCTGCAGCAGCGCGGCAAAACGCTCGGCACGCTCAGAACGTTCGCCGATAACGATACGCGACGGATGCAGGTTGTCGTACAGCGCACGGCCTTCGCGCAGGAATTCCGGCGAGAAGAAAATATTGTCGATACCCAGTTTTTCTTTAATCGAATTGGTAAAGCCTACCGGAATGGTAGATTTGATAACCATCACCGCGTTGGGGTTGATTTCAACGACGTCACGGATAACAGACTCAACGCTGGACGTATTGAAATAGTTCGTTTTGGGGTCGTAATCGGTCGGAGTGGCGATGATCACATAGTCTGCATCGCGATAAGCATCGCGCTTATCAGTGGTCGCACGGAAATTCAGCGGTTTGGTCGCCAGATACTCTTCGATCTCTTTGTCGACGATCGGCGACTGTTTCTGATTCAGCATGTCGACCTTGGCCTGAACGATATCCAGGGCCACCACTTCGTGGTGCTGGGCGATCAGAATGCCGTTCGACAGGCCGACGTAACCTGTTCCTGAAATAGTTATCTTCATTCGCTCTGTAACTTCTTCCGGTTAAACATTTGAGGGTGAATGCATCACCACCGTGGGACCCAACGTTGTCGGATCGGCTTGCCGCCAGTATATCGCGAATTACCGCGTCGCCGCCTATCAGACCTGACTGAATGCTGTTTTCAGACAATAAAAAAGCCCGGAGATGCGCTCCGGGCCTGGCTTTACGGATGAACTAATTCAGATTAATCCAGCCATTCGGTGTGGAACACACCTTCTTTATCAGTGCGTTTATAGGTATGCGCGCCGAAGTAGTCACGCTGAGCCTGAATCAGGTTCGCCGGCAGTACCGCAGCGCGGTAGCTATCGTAGTACGCCACTGCTGCAGAGAAGGTCGGTACCGGAATACCGTTCTGCACAGCATAGGCCACCACGTCACGCAGCGCCTGCTGGTATTCATCAGCGATATTTTTGAAGTACGGTGCCAGCAGCAGGTTGGCGATACTCGCGTTTTCAGCGTAGGCGTCGGTGATTTTCTGCAGGAACTGTGCACGAATGATGCAGCCCGCGCGGAAGATCTTCGCGATTTCGCCGTAGTTCAGATCCCAGTTGTACTCGTCAGACGCGGCACGCAGCTGAGAGAAGCCCTGCGCGTAGGAGACGATTTTACCCAGGTACAGTGCGCGACGCACTTTCTCAACGAACTCTGCTTTATCGCCAGCCAGTTTAGCCTGCGGGCCAGTCAGCACTTTAGATGCCGCCACGCGCTGGTCTTTCAGGGAGGAGATGTAGCGCGCGAAAACAGATTCAGTGATCAGCGACAGCGGTTCGCCCAGGTCCAGAGAGCTCTGGCTAGTCCATTTACCGGTGCCTTTGTTCGCCGCTTCGTCGAGGATCACATCAACCAGGTATTTACCGTCTTCATCTTTTTTGGTGAAGATGTCTTTGGTGATGTCGATCAGGTAGCTGCTCAGCTCGCCTTCATTCCACTCGGTGAAGGTGGTTGCCAGCTCTTCGTTAGACAGGTTCAGGCCGCCTTTCAGCAGAGAATAGGCTTCAGCAATCAGCTGCATGTCGCCGTATTCGATACCGTTGTGGACCATTTTCACGTAATGACCCGCACCGTCAGCACCGATGTAGGTTACGCAAGGCTCGCCGTCTTCAGCTACAGCAGCAATCTTGGTCAGGATTGGCGCAACCAACTCATACGCTTCTTTCTGGCCGCCAGGCATGATAGATGGGCCCTTCAGCGCGCCCTCTTCGCCGCCGGATACGCCGGTACCGATGAAGTTAAAGCCTTCAGCAGACAGCTCACGGTTACGACGAATGGTATCCTGGAAGAAGGTGTTACCACCATCAATGATGATGTCACCTTTATCAAGGTAAGGTTTCAGGGAATCGATGGCAGCATCGGTGCCCGCGCCTGCTTTCACCATTAACAGGATACGACGTGGGGTCTCAAGAGACTCGACGAACTCCTTGACCGTGTAGTGAGGAACCAGCTTTTTGCCTGGATTCTCAGCGACAACTTCTTCGGTTTTTTCACGGGAGCGGTTGAAGATAGAGACGGTATAACCACGGCTTTCGATGTTGAGCGCCAGGTTGCGCCCCATCACAGCCATACCGACTACGCCGATTTGTTGCTTAGACATTACATACTCCTGTCAGGTAGTATCTGTCTATGAACAGACAGAATTTAAGAAATTATATATTAGGAGAACGACAAGTTGTATAAAGAAATAGATGTTTGAGTGAAATTAATAACTGTCATAAGTAACTAAAAAAACGCATAGCGACAAGCTCAGATAAGTTGTTGCTCAATATTAGAGCACTTCTTGCATTGTGAGTTTATTATAGATTTGAACGGTTTTTCGTATGACAACGGTAGATGAATACTTTTCCTCTACTCGCTTTCTGGCATTCTGCCCCATCTTAGTGCGCTCAAGAGGATCGCTAATAAGGATACCAAGCTTCTGAGAAAATAGGTTCACATTTCCTTTAGGCACAAGGAAACCGTTATAACCGTCAAGTATTAAACTCCCACAACCACCAGTGTCAAAACTTATAACAGGACGACCGATTGCACCGGCTTCTAAAAGAATTCGAGGAATACCTTCAGAGTAAACAGATGGCAAAGCGACTATATCCACACTTTCAATTAATTCCTTGATATCGCTACGCTTGCCCAGCCAAATGATATCACCGGAGTTATGCCACTCTTCTATCTGAGTTATACTTATAGCGTCGCGATCATTGTCAACAAGAATGCCCGCAACTAATATCTCAAATTCGATGCCTTGTAATTTTAAAATTCTACTAGCATCAATTAACGTGCGTAGCCCTTTACTCCAAAGCATGCGACTTGCAAAAAAAACTTTAACCTTGGTATTATTAGGTGGTGTACTATAACAAAAATAGTCTATATTAATACCTGCGCCATCAATAACTTCAGTTTTATTTTTTGGAATATCTAATAGTTCAATTATTTTTTGCTGATCTTTTTTATGTTCAAAGAGGATACAACAATCAATATTTAAGAAAAATCTTCTATACATATTAGCAATTAAGAACTTAACCATTTGGTAAATGACCTTATTGCTTTCAAAAACTCTTCCTAACCCAACAAAACTATAGACCATTTTTTTGTTTCGGATTCTGGCCCATAAACAACTAATCACACCAGGTTTAATCGTGACGCTATGCACAATATCAGGATTAATTTTATTCAATGTTCTAAATG